>NZ_JAQTTX010000115.1:0-1259 GCF_028710545.1 Halothiobacillus sp.
ATGCGCTCAGCTTCCCGCAGGGCATGGGCGACATCGTCCAGCAGGCCGGAACCGGGCAATAAAGGCACAGAATTTTTTTCGGCCAGCTCGCGCGCCGTGTGCTTCAGACCAAAATCCCGCATCTGCTGCGGGGTCGGGCCGATGAATGCGATGCCCGCCACCGCACAGGCTTCGGCAAAGCTGGCATTTTCACTGAGGAAACCGTAGCCGGGGTGGATGGCCTCGGCGCCCGTGGCACGCGCAGCCTCCAGAATTTTCGCCTGATCCAGATAGCTCTCGGATGCGGGTGCCGGGCCGATGAACACGGCCTCGTCGGCTTCTGCCACATGGCGTGCGTGGCGATCGGCCTCGGAGTAGACAGCCACGGACGTGATCCCCATGTTCTTCAGGGTTCGAATGATGCGACACGCAATGGCGCCGCGGTTGGCTATGAGTACTTTATGAAACATCAGTGGTCACTTGCATGATCGCGTGATCATGAACTCCTAAGGATTCGGGTCGTCCCGAATGATTCTGGCACCACACATGGGGCGTCCCATGGGGTCTGGTTTGTCTTGTCGATACTGACGGGTTTCAGTTCCAGATCAAAATTTCAATGGGCGTTGGATTGTAGGCGTTGCAGGGATTGTTGAGTTGCGGGCAGTTGGAAATGAGCACGATCACGTCCATTTTCGCCGTCAATTCAACATACTTACCCGCATCCGAAATGCCATCTTCGAAGGTCAACCCGCCTTCCGGCGTGACAGGCACGTTCATAAAGAAGTTGATGTTGTGGGTGATGTCCCGCTTGCCGAGGCCGTATTCTTCATGCTCGGCCACGGCGAGCATCCAGCTGTCACGACAGGCGTGCATGCACTTGGTTTCAAGGCCATAACGTACGGTGTTCGATTCGGTGGCGCAGGCGCCGCCCAGCGTATCGTGCCGCCCGCAGGTATCCGCCACGATTTCGAGCATCGGATTGCCCTCGTTGCTGAGCAGCATGGTACCAGCCGTCAAATACACATTGCCCTGTTCGCGAATGGTGTCGATGGCGCTGTAGCGTTCGGTGGGATTATCAGCCCGGTAGAACAGGGTATCGGCGGCCTGATTGCCTTCCAGATCCAGAATTCGCACGGTCTGACCCGACTGCACGATCTTGATGAAATAATCACCGGCTTCGACCACCTGACGAAAGGTGGCGGCTTCGGGTGTGCGCGTACTGTGCTTGATCATAAGGCCTCCTTAAGCGCAGCTGTGTGCAGAGCAGCACGTGGGTTGGT
>NZ_JAQTTX010000115.1:1269-2558 GCF_028710545.1 Halothiobacillus sp.
GAGCTCGGTGTTCTTGAAGCCGCGCTGGTTTTCCACCCGTGAATTCATGCACAGGTCGTCATCGGTCACCGGATCGGCCGTCCAGATCTGGTAGCGCACCGGTTTTTTGGGATAGTTCGGCGCCGGGTTCATCGGATGCGGGCAGGTATGGAAAATCACCAGCGTATCCATTTCGAACCTAAGCGCGATCTTGTCGCCCGCAGTGCTGTTCTGCTCGACGAACACCAGTGTGCCATCATCTTCTACCGCCAGCTTGCTGAACAGGTTCAGGTTGGCGGCCATGTCCTTCTTGCCGAGACCGTACTTGGCCATCTCGACCAGAAAGCTGTCCACGCCGCTTAAAGTCCAGTCATTGTGCGCCTGCTGATACCGGCGTTCGGTCCATTTTTCCCGCAGCTTTTGCTTGCTCAGATTGCCGCCCACGGTGTCGTGCCAGCCTACGGTGTCTTCGACGATGGAACAGAAGATCCGCCCCATGTCCGAATACAGGCAATGGCCCTGGGTCAGCTTGAAGGTATGCTGGCACTTGAGCGTATCCGGTGCGTTGTAGCGTTCGAGCAGATTGCGTGGATTGAAAAACAGCATCCCGACATTCGCCCCGCCAGTTTCGTCGATCAGGACAAGCTGGGTTCCCTTGGCCATTTCGAGCGACCAATGAGCACCACCGGGGATGACCTCTTCGTAAATCAATTCAGCCATGAGTTTCTCCTGTATTGGCATGTTATTCGTACCGAGTATGTTCTCGCTTTCTTCTAGGACAATATTCCTAGGACAAGGGGTGTAACGGCGGTATCTGTGCCGTGGTCAACTGCAAACGCCCCGTAATCACCCCGCTGCAACTGATCATCTGATCGGCGATCATTTGCAGTTTCGTAGCCGGCCCCTGAACCAGGATGACTTCCATCGTCTGGTTGTCCATCAGGTGCACGTGCAGGGAACTGATCACTTCGTCGATGTATTTGTGCTGAAGGTCGGTCAGTTCCTTTTGCAGATTCGTGGTCGAATGGTCGTAGACGAGGTTGATCGTGCCCGCCATGACATCAAACCCCAGGTCGGACTTATGCTCGACCAACTGCTGGTTGATCATCTCGACAATGGCTTGCGAACGGCTATCAAAACCGCGTTTTAACACCATCTTGTCCAGTTCCGCCAGCAGGCGGGAGGGCAGCGAGATGCTGATTCGGCTCAACGCCCCTCGATTCAGATCATTCATGCGGCAATCCCTCCATTTCCCGTTCCTTGCCCCGAACTTTGCCCTTAGAACAAATGGCTGTACCGTTTGACTTCCC
>NZ_JAQTTX010000116.1 GCF_028710545.1 Halothiobacillus sp.
GTAAGCGCGTCATAAACCACAGACTTGTTGGCTGATTTCAAATTTTGCATGATTCATGCCTTCAATACGGAGGTTGTGAATGATGAAAATGGGAACGGAATTTTGGGCTGCACATGTGGCAGCGAGCCAGCTGGAATCGATTCCAGCGAGTGAATATGCAAGGCGGCACGACCTTGCCGTGAAATCGCTGTATTACTGGCGGCGCAAGCTGAAACAATCTGGCGCGGCAGACTCACTGCAACCTGCCGGTAAATTTGTTGCCCTGCGCATTGCGCCGGGCATCTCCCGTCCAATCAGCTGCACACTGGCTTTGCCGTCCGGCCTGCATCTGGACATGTCGGCACTGCCACCGCCAGAATGGTTTGCGGCGCTGGTGCGCGCCGTGCCGGAGCTGCGCTGATGCATCCGGGCTGTGATATTGAACAGGTCTATCTTTGCCGCGAGGCAATCGACTTTCGCAAATCCATCAACGGACTGAGCGTGCTGGTCGAGCAGGAGCTGGGGCTAAATCCGTTCGGTGCAGCGTTGTATGTGTTTACCAACCGGCAGCGCAACAAGCTCAAGGTGCTGTACTGGAATAAAAATGGTTTTTGCCTGTGGCTCAAGCGCCTGGAAGCGGAAAGATTTGCCTGGCCGAAAGATGATCACGCCGGTACCCAGCTGATCGGCATCAAGGAATTCGAGTGGTTGCTGGAAGGCTTTGATTTATGGACAAATAAACCGCATAAAACATTGAATTACCATTCTGTTTCTTAAGGTTTTTTGGTAAAATGCGACATGCATTTAACCGCACCTGACATCATCATTAAGCGACCGGATCTGAGTCTTCCCGGTATTGAGTTGCCGCCTCTCCCCGTAGAATTACCAAACGATGTCGACTCCTTAACCGCCTTGTTGCATGCACAGCGGGCTGCGTTTTTTACAGCCTGCCAGTCCATAGAGCAGGCTGCAGCAGACGTGCAAAATAAAGCGATTGATTCGATCGAAAGCCAGGTGCGCGAGCAAGTGAGCAGCTACATCAATCACCTTATCGAGCAATTCATCCTGGCGCGTCACCGCCAGTTCGGCGTCAGCTCTGAACAAGGCCAGGGTCGTTTGTTCGATGAGGCCGAGATTCTGGCAACAGAGACTACTGAAGCACCCGATACAGCGCCGATCCCGCCTGAATCATCTGCCTCTTCGAGTGAGGGCAAGCCGGAAGTTAAGGCGCGCGGCAAGCGCGCACCTTTACCGCCTGAATTGCCTCGCGTCGACATCGTGCATGATGTTCCTGAGTCTGAACGCACCTGTCCGTGCGGTACGCCAATGGTGGTGATCGGCCAGCAAATCAGCGAACAGCTCGATATCGTGCCGATGCAAATCCGCGTGCTGCGTCATGTTCGCAATACCTATGGCTGCCCCGGCAGCATTCATGCGCCGGTTACGGCGGCATTGCCCGCGCAACCGCTGCCTAAAAGCAACGCCAGTCCCGACTTTCTGACCATGCTGCTGATCGTCAAGTATATCGATGGTCTGCCGCTGGCGCGCTTTGAATACGTACTCGATCGGCACGGTGTCAAAGTGCCGCGCCAGACCCTGGCACGCTGGGTGATTGGCGCTGCGAACCTGTTGCAACCATTGCATAATCTGATGCGAGACACCTTGTTCGATGGGCCGTTTATACACATGGATGAAACCGTGGTACAGGTTCTCAAGGAAAATGGCAAAAGTCCGACCTCCAACAGTTATATGTGGGTGCAGGCCGGCGGTCCGCCGGATAAGCCGGTGGTGATTTACGATTACGATCCGAGTCGCAGCGGTACTGTGCCGACACGTCTGTTGCAAGGTTATCAGGGCTACCTGATGACTGACGGGTATGACGGCTATAACGCGCTGGCCAGAACCGAGGGCATTGAGCATCTGGTGTGCTGGGCACACGTGCGCCGCAAGTTTATTGAGGCGACACGGGTGCAAGCCAAGGGTAAAAAGGGACGCGCCGATGAAGCCGTTGCGCTGATCGGCAAGTTGTACGGCATTGAGAAGGAGTACAAGGATGCCAGCGATCCGGAACGGTTTCTGGCCCGCCAGAAATTCAGTGTGCCGGTGCTGATCCAGTTGCGTGAATGGCTGGATAAAACCCGACCTGCGGTGGTCCCCGGCAGCGCGCTCGGCAAGGCGTTGTCCTATCTGAGCGATTATTGGGGTAAGTTGATTCGTTACGTTGAGCGCGGCGATCTGCCGATCGACAATAATCGCTGCGAAAATGCGATTCGCCCGTTCGTGATTGGCCGCAAAGCCTGGCTGTTCAGCGATACCCCGGCAGGCGCTAATGCCAGCGCGGTGATTTACTCGCTGCTGCAAACGGCCAAAGCCAACGGACACGAACCCTACGCGTGGCTGCGCCGCGTCATGCGTGACCTGCCCGCCGCTCGAACGGTTGAAGAAATTGAAGCGCTGTTGCCGTGGAATTTGCATGCCATGGATTTAACCAGCGAAATGATGTGCTGAACAGACTGTAGTTCTTGGCTCGCTTAC
>NZ_JAQTTX010000070.1 GCF_028710545.1 Halothiobacillus sp.
GAATAACCATTAACGCGGGCTTGCGCCTGCTTCGCATTGAGCTGGCGCAAGCCCGTTTCGCACCGAGCCTTGCGACTCATCCCTCAAAAGCCCGTCTCGGCCACGAAGGATTCAATCAGAGGTTCCCCAGATAAATCGACACCAGTGTCACGAGCAGCGAGATCCCCCAGAAACCGAATGCCCAACGGGAAGAACGCCTGGCCCTGCCTTTATCCGGCCAGCGGCGCGGGCTCACACCGCGGAAAACCAGCACCAGCTTCGCGGATAAATTGATGGCAGTGATGTTGATCAAAAGGAGCAGGGCCGACTGCTCGGCATGCGCCCATTGGCCCCAGCCCATGAACAGTCCCAGCCCGACGGCAGGCGGCATCAAGGCGACGGCGACCATGACACCCACCAGTCCGGCAGCGGCACCTGCTGATAAGGACAACACAGCGGCGGCACCGGAAGCGAGGGCGAGAATCAAGGCACCGTAGCTGACGATCGTGCGTTCGGCTAGCTGGGCGTTGGTGGTCGGCTCGATCATGAACGAGATCAGGAAGGCTACGGCAATCGCCAGCCCCAGCCCAGCCAGATTGGCGAGAATGGCCCGTCGCGTCAGCGGGACGTCGCCCAGCGTGGTGCCGAGTGCCAGCGCCAGATTGGGCCCAAGCAGCGGGGCGATCACCATCGCTCCGATCACGGCTGCCACGCTGTTCTCAATCATGCCTATGGCCGCAACGATCGCAGATAGTACGGTCAGCAGCAGATAGGTTTGGTTGAGCTGGGATGACCGCTCGACTTCCTCGTAGAGTTCTTCGCGTGAAAGGCCCGGATCTTTTGCTTTCTGTGTGTCCTCTGCTGGCTTTTCGACTTCGATTTTAGGCAGGGTGGTCTCGACGTTGTGGATGATGACTCGCGCCTCAACGCAGTGGTCCAGAATTTGCTGCAACGCATCAAGCACCGTTTGCATATTTTCAGGCTTTACCATCATGTTGGTGGAAAACCGCTCGTCTTCCAGCGCGGCTGTGCGCCACCAGTCCACGATTTCCGCGGTGGCCGTGACGCGCTCTATCGCCTTGATTTCTCCTTGGGGCGCAATGATTTCCAGTACCTTCAAGCCCATGGTTCAGTGCTCAGCTATAGCGGTTGGCGTTGCGTCGTTCGTTCGGAAGAACGCCTGCACGTCCTGAATATCGTTGCTTCGTCGCATCGGCGGCAGGGCATCGAGAATTTGTCGACCGAAGCCGGTGCGTTGCAGGCGCGGATCACACAGCACGAGCACGCCGCGGTCGGTCACATCGCGGATCAGTCGGCCCACGCCCTGTTTGAAGGTGATAATGGCTTCGGGCAAGGCCATGGCCGCGAATGGTGAATGACCCGATTCCTTGATTTGCGCTTCACGAGCGCGGCGTACCGGGTCATCGGGTGAGGCGAACGGGATGCGGTCGATCATCACGACCGACAACGCCTCGCCGCGTACATCCACGCCTTCCCAGAAACTCTGCGTGCCGAGCAACACGCCATTGCCCGATTGCCGGAATTGTTCGAGTAACGCCGCCTTGGCCTGCGTGCCTTGCACAAACAACGGGAAGGGCAGTTTGCCTTCGAGAATATCGGCCGCCTTCTTCAATTCCCTATGGCTGGTGAACAGCAAAAAGGCCCGCCCGCCGCTGGCCTTGAGTACGGGAAACACGGCACGCAGAATCTTGAGCGTGTAGTCCGGATCGGTTTTGGGGTCGGGCGGGTTGGGCGGCAGATACATCAACGCCTGATTCGGGTAATCGAACGGCGAGGGCGTTTGCTGGCATAGCGCGAGATTCAAATTCAATCGACGGGTGAAGTGGGAAAAATCCGAACCGGCGGCAAGCGTGGCTGATGCAAATACCCACGCACGCGGCTGGCTTTCAACCACATCGGAGAAGGTTTTGCCCGCATCCATCGGTGTGATATTGAGCGTGAAGGATTTCTCGCGGCGTTCGACCCAGCGGACTTCAGTCGATATTTCCTCGCTGCGGCGAAAATGGATCAGCGACTGGCGCATTTGTATGGCGCGTTCATGGCAACTGGCCAGGCCCTTGCCACGCGGCGCGGCGATTTCCAGTGCCGCGGTCAGGTCGGCCAGTCGGGATTCGAGCGTGTCGAAGGCGGCTTGAATGACCTTGTCTTCGGCGATTTCACTCCAGGCGATTCGGTCGGTTCGGGCGTTTTTTAGTGCCGAAACGCAAGGATCGATGGCTAATTCGAATTGATGCACCACGCCGAGCAAGTCGGTCATGTCCACCGCCTCGGCCTGTTGCTCGCGCACGATATCGCGCAAAAGATCGATCATCTGCCCGCTGCTGAGGGCCGAACCGAAAAACAGACTGGCGATTTCCGGCAGTTGATGGGCTTCATCCAAGACCACCACATCCGCTTCAGGCAACAGTTGTGCAAAGCCGCTTTGGCGAATGGCAATATCGGCGCAGAACAGATGATGGTTGATGACCACCAGATCCGCCTCATGCGCTGCCTCGCGGGCTTTAACCACAAAGCAATCGTCGAAGACGGGGCATTCCTTGCCGAGACAGTTTTCGTTGGTGGAGGTTACGAGCGGCCAGATGCCATGTTCTTCGCTGACGGCATCGCAACGGGCAATGTCGCCGTCGCGTGTGCGCGTGCTCCAGCCCTTGATGGTGTGCAGCGCCGTGACCCAGTCCGGGCTTTTGAGCCGACCTTCGCTCATCGCGCGTTCCAGTCGGTGCAGGCACAGGTAGTTCGAGCGGCCTTTGAGCAGTGCCGTGCGTGTGGTTGAACCCATCAGTTGCTTGATTTGCGGCAAGTCGCGGCTGAAAATCTGATCCTGCAAATGCTTGGTGCCGGTGGACACGATCGCCTTGCGGCCGGCAAGCAGAATCGGGGCGAGATAGCCGAAGGTCTTGCCCACCCCGGTGCCCGCTTCGATCACGACCGTGCGGGAATCGGTGATGGCGTCGCGGATGATCTCGGCCATTTGCAACTGGCCCGCACGGGGCTGATAACCACTAAACGCAGCGGCAAGTACCCCGCTTTGACCAAAGACGTCCTGCAGCGTGCCGGGCTTTGAAGGCGCAGGTGTCGTGGATAGTGTGTCTGCCGATTCTGTGTTCACAGGATTTATCCTCGAAGGGCACGCGGGGCCTCAAGCCAGCGCGTTTTTTCTTCGTTCATCAGCCTTGAGTCTGACCGGGCACGAAACCGGCCTTGCGGCGGGCTTCGGCGGCACCTTTGGTGTCACCCTGCGCCTCGCGGGTCTTGGCGACCATCTGCCAGGCTGCACTGACTTCCCGATTGCTTTGAGCGTATTGCACGGCGCGAAGGGCGAACTGCTCGGCCTGTGCGGGTTGTTTCTGGGCCAGGCGCAGTTGTGCGAAATCGAGCCAGAGTCTGGCGTTGTGCGGTTGAATCTGGACTGCACGTTCCAGCGTGGCCTCGGCCCCGCCAAAATCACCGGACTGCGTTTGTGTCTCGGCGCGGGATACCAGTGCCAGAACAGCCGGGGTGCTGGCTGTTTGAACCGCTTGAGGCGGCGCGCTCGATGTTGAATTGCCATTGGATTGCGGCAGCGTATTTTCTTGCAATCGGGGGATGTTCAGCGGGTGTGCCTGCACCGAGGGCGGAACAGGGGGCTGCTGGATGACCATGCTCGGGCGCGGTGGGGGCGTGCCGGCGCAACCAGCCAGCATCGCAACGGTGATGGCTAGAAGGGTGACGGCACCCATTTTGAGTGCGTGGGCTTGGTATCTTGTCTGTATTGTGGTCGGCATGGGTGTTTCCTGAGTGTTTCCTGGGTGTTGTTGCGATCAATAGTCAGTGCGTGCCGATAGCTAAGGAACCTCTGATTGAATCCCTCGTGAGCCGAGTTGCTGATCCAAAAGCCGCAAAACGAGGCAGAGGCCGCAGGTCGTAGTTTACGCTACGATGCCAAGGCCGATAACGAAGTGTTGCGGCTTTTGGGCGGCAACCCGCATGGGACGGGCTTTTGAGGGCGATTTTACGCGGAGCTGGCGTAAGCCCGCTGTGTTGCGCCGCTCACGAATGGAATAACCATTAACGCGGGCTTGCGCCTGCTTCGCATTAAGCTGGCGCAAGCCCGTTTCGCGCCGCGCCTTGCGACTCATCCCTCAAAAGCCCGTCTCGGGCCACGAAGGATTCAATCAGAGGTTCCCTAAGTTAGTCTTACCCCGTTATCGGAAAAAATTCAAAATCGGGTTGAGCGGATTGCCATTTTTTTCGCCGTTCTGATCGGTGTTCCCCGAACCGGTCGCATCGCCATTGCAATCGAGAATGGTCTTGGGTTCGAAACCGCTCACAAATGGCATCAGGATGCCGGGGCATTGGCTGGGAACGCGCGCCTGCTGCGCCACATCGACATTGACGAAATCGATGCCTTTGGGCGGCGTCATGTCCCGTGGCTTGTTATACAGCGGTTTGAATGCCGCTGCCCACATTGGCAAGGCGCCGCTGGCACCGGTCAGGCTGGTGGGTTTGTCGTCATCCCGGCCGACCCAGACAACACCTACGCGATTGCCGGTAAAGCCGGCAAACCAGGCATCCCGGCTGTCGTTGGTGGTGCCAGTCTTGCCTGCTACGCCCACGGAAGCCGGAATGGTCTTGTTCAGATTATGCGCCGTACCGTTATTGACGACGCCCTGCATGGCGTATTGCAGCAGATAAAGCGCATCGGGATCAGCCACCTTCTTGACGGTCAGCGGGTAGCGTGACAGGGGCTTGCCCTCGGCATCCACAACGCTGCGAATGGCGCGCAATGGGCTGTAGAAGCCATCGGAGGAGAGCGTTTGGAAAATTTGCGCGACATTGAGCGGGCTCATCGTCATCGAGCCGAGCAGCATCGAGGGATAAAACGGCTTGATTTCCGGCCCGCCCAGTCGGTGCAACATGGCCGATACGTTATCCAAGCCGACGCTCAAACCAAGACGGATGCTCGGCACGTTGCGCGATTCGGCCAGATCGGTATAAAGCGGTGTGGGCCCAAGGAATTTACGGTCATAGTTTTCCGGTTTCCAGGGTTTTGAGCCGGGCTGATCGACGGTCAAGGGGCTGTCGTCGAGTGGCGTGATCAGCGAGTACTTGGCCGGATCGGAGAGCGCTGTCAGGTAGATGGTGGGTTTGATCAACGAGCCGATCTGTCGTTGGGCATCCAGTGCCCGGTTGTAGCCCTCATAAGCGGGATCGCGCCCGCCGATCAATGCTTCGACTTCACCTGTGCCGATCGAGGTGATGATGCCCGCGGTTTCCAGGGAGTCGGGCTTGTAATGACGGGCCTTTTCAATTGCATTCAGTGCTGTGACCGAGTGCTCCAGCGCGGCCTGTACACGGGGCTGCATGGTGGTGAAAATGCGTAACCCTTTGGTTTTGAGGTCTTCCGGGTTGTATTGCTGAGACAGTTGCCGCTGCACCAGATCCAGAAACGCGGGATGGGGTGACGTCGTGCCTTTTTCCTTGAGCACGCCCAGTGGTTTTTGTTTGAGTTCGCCCGCTTCGGTCGGGGTGATCAGACCGTTGTCCGCCATCAGGTCGATCACCGTATCGCGACGATCCTTGGCGCGTTCAGGGTTGCGGCGGGGGTTGTAGTAGGATGCGCCTTTAACCATGCCGACGAGCAGGGCGATTTCTTCCGGTCGCAGTTCATCGACCGGCCGACCGAAATAATAACGTGCGGCCAACCCGAAGCCGTGAATTGCGCGGCTACCGTCCTGGCCCAGATAGACCTCGTTCAAATAGCCTTCGAGGATCTTGTCCTTGGAATAATGCCATTCCATTTCCAGCGCCATGATCATCTCTTCGAGCTTGCGCTTGTAGGTGCGCTTGGGCGTGAGGAACAGATTTTTGGCCAGTTGCTGGGTGATGGTGCTGCCACCTTGCACTTTGTGACCGCTGACAATATTGACCAAGAGCGCGCGCAATACAGCGCTCGGCACCACACCGTGATGATGATAGAAATCCCGGTCTTCGACCGTGATGAGCGTTTTGATCAGCAGTGGCGCGTCTTTCTGTACCTGTTCGACATTGAGGAGAACGCGATCTTCATTGATATCCGGGTAAAGCTGGCCGATCGTCATCGGTTCCAGACGAATGATGCCAAGGCTGGTACCCTTGTCGTCATTGACAGCCTTGACCCGGTCGCCGACGAATTGAACCCGAATCTGCCTGTCCGGTTCGTTGCCGTCCGGGAAATCGAATGCCCTGCGGTGCAGGCGGATTTCGTTGCCGACTCGATCATAGGTGCCGGTTTCGGTAAGTGTGTCGCGGTCGCGATAATGCAGATTGGTGAGTTCATCCACCAGCTCGCCGGGCGAGAGATACTGGCCGACATAAATTTCCTGCGGCGCGGCATAAACCGTGGCGGGCAGCTTCCAGAGCGTGCCGGAAAAGCGATCGACGACACGTTGATTCAGAAAATACGCCCAGATGCTCATCAGCGCGGTGAGAATCAGTACAGCGATAATAACGATGCGCCAGAGAAGACCACGCAGGCTGAAACGGCCCACACGCGCTCCATTCGAAGTGCTTTTGTTGGCTGTTTTTTTACCGGTAGAACCTTTGCTGGCTGGGGATTTTTGGGTTGGTCGAGCTGATTTTTTTGTTTGCGCCACCGGGCTCACCCACACTGATACACTAGAACCATAATTAGTAAACAGTTTAACAGCATCTGGCATGAAGGGTGCCTCGAAAAACCGTACGCGTTGATTGGTATGCCTTAGGCCCAAATGCGTCGGTCATACAGTAGGTTTTTCGATTTGCCCGCGCTGATTCAAGCGCCTGCTACCCGGATGTTTTGTATGTAAAAATTTCGTCAAGGAATACATCGTTATGAATACCCCCGTTAAAAATGCGCTACCTCTGGAACAATTCAAACGCCATTTGCATGATCAATATGGCGAGGTCGTGCATTTGCAAACCCATATTTCGCATGTGTTGCTGGCCGGTCCGCACGCGTACAAGATCAAAAAACCCATGGATTTCGGCTTTCTTGATTTCACCGACCGCGACCAGCGGCGGTTTTTCTGCAGTGAGGAAATCCGCCTGAACCGGCGGCTCGCGCCTGAACTGTACCTGGGCGTGGTCGGGCTTGATGCGGATGGGCGACTGGTGGAAACGGCCAACACGCTAACCGAACCTGTGGTGCATATGCGCCGTTTCGATCAAAGCGACCGTCTGGATAACTATGCTCAGACGCACGGTTTGGACGATGCCTTGATCGACGATCTGGCCCGGCAGATCGATCAATTCCACCAGAATGCAGCCATCGCACCGAAGGATAGCCGCTTCGGCACACCTGAAACGGTGTATTTCCCCATTAACCAGAATTTCGAGCAGATTCGCGGCTTTTTGACCGACGATGCCGACAAAACCCAGATTGATCGGATCGAATCGGCGAGCGAAGCGGCTTTTCTGGCGCTCAAGCCCACCATCACGGCGCGCAAGCGTTCCGGCCACGTGCGTGAGGGGCACGGCGACATGCACCTGGGGAACATCGCCCGGATCAATGGCAAGGTGATGATTTTCGACGGGATCGAATTCAACGAAGATTTCCGCTGGAGCGATACGGCCAACGATCTGGCGTTCCTGCTGATGGATCTAACCGATCGACAGTTTTACGGCGCCGCGCGTCGTTTGCTGAGCGTCTACCTCGAATCCAGCGGGGATTACGAAGCCCTGCCGCTCATCCGCTTCTACGCGGCATACCGCGCCATGGTACGCGCCAAAATCGCACTGTTCGGCATTCGCCCGGACATGAGCGCCGAGGAGCAGGCCGAGCAATGGGCCACCTTCCGGCGTTATGCCGATCTGGCCGAACAATTCCTGGCACCGACCGAGGCATCACTCTGGATTACAGTCGGCTTTTCCGGCAGTGGCAAATCACTGGCGGCAATGGAGTTGGTGCAGTCATTGGGCGCCGTGCGGGTGCGTTCGGATGCCGAGCGGTTGCGTCACTTCCCCGAGCGCGCCTTGCGCTACACACCGGCGGCGACCGAGTATGTCTACGGCCATCTGGCCGATGTCGCCCGACTCGGTCTGAAGGCCGGCTGGCCGATGATTATCGATGCCACCTTCCTCAAGGAAAGCCAGCGCGCAGCCTTCGTGCAACTGGCCCAAAACTTGGGTTGCCCGTTCCATATCCTGTTCATCGAATGCGATGCGCCCACGCTGCGCCGCTATCTGCGTGAACGCGCCGCTCAAGGTGGAGATATTTCGGAAGCGGATGAGGAAGTGCTGGAATCCCAACTACAGCAACTTCAGCGGCTAACGGCGCAAGAGCAAGCTTTGACCTACCGTTTGCGGTGCGACACGTCATTCGCGGGACAAATTGCCGATATTGTTTGGGCAAATCCCCCCAGCCCCCCTTTAGCAAAGGGGGGTGAATAAGTCCCTTCTCGAAGGAGTGTGCCCCCTTTTTGTGAAGGGGTGAATAAGTCCGTTCTCGAAGGAGTGTGCCCCCTTTTTGCGAAGGGGGTGAACAAGTCCGTTCTTGGAAATCATGCGCATCCCCCTTTGTAAAAGGGGGAACGAGGGGGATTTAAGATTCAAGACGCCAGTTCATTGCGCCAGGCGTAAATCAAATCCAGCGCCTGCTTCGGCGTGAGTGTGTCCGGGTCGATTTTTTCCAGCGCGGTAATCAACGGATGCGGCTCAATCTCAGGTTCCGCAATTGCATCGCTTACTTCGGTCGCGGCAAACAAATCGAGCTGCGGCGTGGCCGCCCCCACGGGATGTTGCTGCTCCAGCTGCTTGAGCAATGCCTGTGCGCGGCGAATCGTTTCCCGCGGCAAACCGGCCAGCGCGGCGACCTTGATACCGTAACTCTGGCTGGCCGGGCCTTCCTTCACGCTGTGCAGAAAAATCAGATCGTCCTTGTGTGTCACCGCATCCAGATGCACGTTGCGCACTGTGTCGAAGCGCTCGGCCAGTTGCGTCAGTTCGAAGTAATGGGTGGCAAACAGCGTAAACGCGCGGTTGCGGCGAATCAGGTGTTCGGCGACGGCCCAAGCCAGTGCCAGGCCATCGAAGGTCGAGGTGCCCCGACCGATCTCATCGATCAAGACCAGTGAATTTTCGGTCGCCGTGTGCAGAATTTCCGCGGTTTCGGTCATCTCGACCATGAAGGTCGAACGGCCGGAGGCCAGATCATCGCCTGCGCCGATGCGGGTGAAAATGCGGTCGATCGGGCCGATGCGCGCGCGTGTGGCAGGCACGAACGCGCCGATGTGTGCCAGCAGCACGATCAATGCCGTTTGCCGCATATAGGTCGATTTACCGCCCATGTTCGGGCCGGTAATCATCAACAGTTGCCGGTTCGGCGTGAGTTCGCTGTCGTTCGGCGTGAAGGGCTGACTCCCCGAGGTTTGTTGGCCCGAGGTCATTTTACTCAGGGCTTCAATCACCGGATGCCGTCCCGCTTCGATGTGGATGCCCGGTTCGCTACCGAGATCCGGGGCCACCCAGCGATGGCGCTCGGCCACCCGCGCCAGGCTGTGCAGCACGTCGACCTGGGCA
>NZ_JAQTTX010000024.1 GCF_028710545.1 Halothiobacillus sp.
TGTGAAAATATTTTATAATCTATTGATTGATTTTTCTGCTGCCATTAGCGTAGGGGTATGAGACACATGTCTGCTGTCGATCTGACCGAAAAAGAACCGGAGCTGTATAAAGCTCGTGAGCCAATCCATCCTAAGTCGATCAAAGGGCGCTTCCGAACGTTCAAGACGTCGATGCTCGTCTTGGCCTATGCCGTTTTTTTCCTGCTGCCTTGGGTGCGTTGGGAGCGCGCGGTAGGGCCTGGGCAAGCGGTAATGTTCGATATCCCCAGTCGCCGCTATTATCTTTTCGATCTGGTCATTCATCCACAGGACATGTTTTTGCTGGCGGGTTTCCTGATTCTTGCGGCATGGTTGCTCTTTTTTGTTACGGGGTTGGTCGGTCGCGCATTTTGTGGCTATTTCTGTTTCCAAACGCTTTGGACCGATGTATTCATGAAAATCGAATACTGGGTTCAGGGAGATCGCAACAAGCGGATGAAGCTCGAGAAGCAGGGCTGGGATGCTGAGAAGATCTGGAAGAAGGGATTGACGATCTTCCTCTGGACCCTAGTGGCCTTCTGGACGGGGTTTACCTTTACCGCCTACTGGGCGGATGCCCCCCAACTCTTTGTCGCCTTCTTCACGGGTACGGCCAATTCCGCCGCCTACATCACAACTGGCATTCTTACGGCAACAACACTTGTGGCGGCTGGATTCGCCCGTGAGCAGGTGTGCATCTACATGTGTCCGTACGCCCGTTTTCAGGCCGTGATGTTCGATAAGGAATCATTACTGGTCAGTTATGACGTGAATCGAGGCGAGGGTTCTACTGGTCGTAAACCTTTGCAGAAGGGCTTGATGACACTGGAAGAGCGTCATGCGGCGGGAACGGGAGACTGCATCGATTGCAAACTTTGTGTGCAGGTCTGCCCGACAGGTATCGATATCCGTGACGGTCTTCAACTGGCCTGTATCTCTTGTGGGCTCTGTATCGATGCCTGTAACGAGATCATGGACAAGCGGGGATGGCCTGAAGGATTGATCCGTTACGCTTCTGAAAAAGAACTGGAAACAGGCGTAAAACCAAGCCTGTTCAAGTTCAGAACCATCGGTTATGGCATTGCGACGCTGTTGGCTACGGGATTGTTGTTGTATGGTATTTTCAACATGAAGCCGGTTGATTTCGCAGTGGAACAAATCCGCCAACCTCTGTTTGTGGTGATGTCCGATGGCACAGTCCAAAATAGCTATCAGCTGAAAATTAACAATAAAGAACAGGTTCCGCTGGAACTCGAGCTTGAGTTGAAGGGTCTAAAAGACGCTCATGTGTCCATTGGTGGCAACTTCACTACCTTGAGCATCCCTGCTGATGGAACGAGAAATTATCTGCTGCACGTGCGAGCGCCGCGAGAAGCTGGAGTTTCTCGCCAGATTATCCGTTTTGAGCTCAAGGATAAGTCCGGACGTTTGCCGGTTATCCAGCAAGAGACCAGCTTTAATTTCAGATAATTGATTTGCATCTGAGGCTGGATCAAGGGATCCAATTCAGATTGTCAGATTAAGCTCATCGAAAGGGATGATTTCGGTGAGCTCCATTTTCCAATCTTCCATTGCCGATGATGGGTGATTGGAAAGTGGCGCACCTATCCGTGCCGTAGAACCTCTGCATTGATTTGTTGTGGAGGCCCCCAATGCGGTAAGACCGCGTTGGCCTGCTTCTTTGCCAACGTGTTTTTTATTTATTGAAAGCGTTTTTGGAGATTTCGATGAGTTTGGTTTTACCGGGGAGTATCGGTGTTTTAGGCATTATTGTTCTTTTCTTCTTGCTGAAGTGGCGCTGGCCACAGGCGGGCAGACCGATAGCCATGATTCTCGGGATTCTCTCTCTCGCGGCTTATGCACCTTATGCGATTACCCATTGGCCGGGCTCGGATATCGTCACAATGGTTATTGTGCTTTACGTGGCGACTGCCTTTATCCTCGGGTTGCTCTTCCCGCCGCGCAAGGCGAAAGATGGCAAGATGACTTTCCACTGGGGGCCGACCTACGTCATTATTTTCCTTTCCGTTGTGGTGCTGCTTGACTCTATTTTCGTCACGTTAGCCAGCAGCGGCCTCTCGCAGAATGCGGCCAAGGAACTGCTTCCCAAGCCGGATGAGGGCACCGAGGTGACTTCTTTCTTTCCGGGGACGGTCTCTCGTGATTATCAGAAAGACCTGAAAATGTTCAACCAGTACAACGATGCCCTCGATGAGCAGATTCAGCGCGGGTGGAAGGTCCACAAGGGTTGGGTTGATTCGCCGGTGGTGAACAAGCCGACCTTGTTCCGTGTTTCCGTTGTCGACAAGGATGGCAACCCCGTCACGGGCGCCTCAGTACAGGTTCATTTCATGCGCCCGGCAGATAAGCGGTTGGATTTTCTGACCGTCCTGCCGGAGTCTCAAGCCGGGGTTTATCAGGAGCCTTTGAAGATGACCAATCCAGGGCTTTGGGAAGTTGTTATTCATATCAAGAAAGGTGATGCCAATTTTGAATTGGATGGGCAAACCAATATCAATTTAAGCAATTAATCTTGCCCGGCAGTTATCTGTGACTTTCGGAGTGCTGACGCATGTCTACCTTAGCCGTCTCTGAAGAAAAATATACTGCGGCTACTGGAAAAGAAGCCTGTTTTCATTGTGGATTACCGGTGCCGCCCGGTTCCACTTTCCATTCCCATGTTCTCGGTGAAGATCGGCCGATGTGCTGCCCCGGCTGTCAGGCGGTGGCCGACGCCATCGTTGATAACGGGATGGAGGATTACTACCGATATCGTACGGAGCCGGGAGCCCGACCCGCCGATGATGTGTCGCGGATGCTGGAAGAACTGTCGGTCTTCGATCGCCCCGAAATGCAGAAATCATTTGTGGCGAATCGTGTGGGAGACACGCGCGAAGCTTCGCTCATTCTCGAGGGTATCGTCTGTTCTGCCTGCGTGTGGCTCACCGAGCGTCATGTGCGGCAGTTACCCGGCGTCATTTCCTTTTCGGTCAACTTCTCGACGCATCGTGCGCAGGTTTCCTGGGATAACCGGCAGATCAAGCTGAGCGAAATTCTGCATGCGATTGCGGCGATCGGTTACCGCGCCCACCCCTATGATCCAAACCGCCAAGACCGTGTATTCAAACGAGAGCGGCATATATTGATGCAGCGATTGGCTGTGGCTGGCCTGGTTTATTTGCAGGTCATGATGATCTCGATGGCCCTGTATTTCGGGGATTATCTGGGTATCAACGATCAACTGCGCTACTTTTTCTGGTGGATGAGCCTGATCCTGTCGACGCCCATCGTGCTGTATTCGGGGCAGGCCTTCTTCAAACCGGCATGGCGGGATCTGAAGCAAAAGCAGGTGGGCATGGATCTGCCTGTATCCTTGAGCATTATTCTTGCTTATGCGGGGAGTGCCTGGGCGGTTTTCACAAACTCAGGTCATATCTATTTCGATTCGGTCACGATGTTCATTGCGCTTCTGCTGGGCGGTCGACTGTTGGAGCTTTCCGCTCGTCACAAAGCGGGCGAAATGAGTGAATCGCTCACGCGGCTGGTGCCCGCCGTTGCTCATCGGATCGAGCCCGATGGATCGGTGCATGCCATTCCTGCTTTTGACTTGGTCGAAGGCGATCGGGTGCTGATTCGCCCAGGGGACGCCGTGCCGGCGGATGGTGTTGTTTTCGAGGGCGAAAGCAGCGTGAATGCCGCGATGCTGACCGGCGAAAGTGTGCCGGAAAGCAAATATCCCGGTGCCGAATTAGTGGCCGGTACGATCAATACAGAGAGCCCGTTGGTGATGACGGTGCAGAAAGTAGGGCAGGATACGCTGGTATCGTCCATTGTCCGGTTGATCGATCGTGCCCAGTCACAGAAGCCGAAAATTTCGGAATTGGCCGATCGCTTCGCGCGCAAGTTTGTTTTTGCCTTGCTGGGCATTACCGTTGTCGTGACCGCCATCTGGTTATGGATTGATCCAAGCAAGGCATTTTGGGTTGCCGTTTCCATTCTGGCTATTACCTGTCCGTGTTCCATTTCTCTTGCCACCCCTTCGGCCATTGCGGTCGCCGTAGGGCGGATGACGCGTGCAGGTTTGCTGGTGACGCGTGGCTATGCGCTGGAAGGGCTGGCCCACGCGACGCATGTCGTGTTCGATAAAACCGGTACATTGACGGATGGTCAACTGGCCGTCCAGCGTATTGAGCCGACATCGTCGTTTTCTCCCGATGAACTGCTGCTCTGGGCTGGTTCACTTGAACAACAAACCGAGCACCCCGTGGGGCGAGCAATCGTCCTCGCGGCAAAGCGCGGCCGTGAGCTGCTGCCTGTTACTGATGTGAAAAACCACCCGGGTCGGGGAATGACCGGGGTGGTGGCCGGACACCGTATTGCTGTTGGCAATCAACGGTTGTTTGAGGAGTTGGGTATCGCCGCATCCGTCGATTTTTCCGCATCGGCGGATCTTCAGGTTCTGGTTGCCATTGAGGAGCGATTAGCGGGTATTGTGCATTTAAGCGATACCATTCGTGCCGATGCCAAGGCGGCGCTGGATGAGATTGTTTCTCTTGGGCTCAAACCCATCATTCTCTCGGGGGATCATCGGGATCGCGTGGCTCAGATGGCCCAAAGCCTGGGTGTTTTGCATGCCGAAGGCGGTTTGTTACCTGCGGAGAAACTGGCCCGGGTCGAGCAGTTGCAGTCGGAAGGTGCCATCGTGCTCATGGTGGGCGATGGAATCAATGATGCCCCCGTACTGGCGCAGGCTCAGGTTTCGATGGCTATGGGGGGCGGTACCGTAATTGCCCGGCACAGCGCGGATATCGTGCTGATCAATGATCAACTCATGCAAATCCCGTTCGGTCTGCGGTATTCGCGTCGAGTGATGGCGAATATCAAGGAAAACCTGGGTTGGTCTGTGGTGTATAACGCCATCGCCATTCCCCTGGCGGCGGCAGGGTTGGTTCAGCCCTGGGTTGCTGCCATTGGTATGTCCTTGAGCTCGATCCTCGTGGTGGGAAACGCTTTGCGATTGCGTTGGGACTGAAAAAGCTTTGAGAGGGCGATGTGCCCCGCGAGGTGTTACGTGCTGGTGGGGCGGCCTGCGGGGTTACTTGCCGATGCTGTATAGGTACTGATTGAGAAGTGCCATATCGGTGCTGGTGCGCCGGTAGAGGTTGTCCAGACTGATGATGGCGTACTCCAGAAGCAGTACGGTTATCACGGGGTATTCAAGCCGCATGCGGTTGTACATGACGCGAGGCAGGCGCAGCAGGCGTGTGGGCTTGCTTGCGCGCATGCGAACATTACGTGGCTTGCGGTCAAAAAAGCTCATTTCGCCAAGCATTTCACCGGCCGGGATCTGGCCGACGACCATCTCATTCACCGTGGAACCGACGATCAGCTCTGCTTCGCCTTCAAGCAAAAAATAAAGCGACTCACCGACCTCGCCGATGTCGGCAATAATTTCACCCTTATCCACACACATCAAGTCGCAAAAATCCAGAAACGCGTTGATTTCCCGCTGCGTGAATATTGCGGTATCGGTCAATTTGCCTAGAAATTCAGTGAGTTGATTGCGGTCTTTGTCGGTAATCATGGGTGCTGTCCTTGATATTTTTTAAATTGCATCAGGTGAATTAAGTATTTCCTGATGCCTTGGATTGTCCAGAACTTTGTGGGTTTTGTCGATGATTCGAGGCGGTGATTGTTTCCTGCGGACAACGAATGAATTTGGTGCAATTTGTTGGTGAATAAGTATCTACATGTTCAACTTGATGATGGTGGATACTGCACCGGAGCCGAGTTTTAAGTGGATTGTGCTAAACTTATCGCCAATTCAATCTTTTTCTTTTCAGTCGGTGTTTTTGGATGCTGACCAGTTAATTTTTTGTTTTTTTGGAGATTTCTTCAATGTTTTCAAAGTCAATGACGATTGCCGATTTCGATCCCGTATTGGCGCAAGCCATGGCGGACGAAGTAGTGCGCCAGGAAGATCACGTCGAACTGATCGCATCCGAAAACTATGCCAGCCCGCGGGTCATGGAAGCCCAGGGCTCGGTGCTGACCAACAAGTACGCCGAAGGCTATCCGGGCAAGCGCTACTACGGTGGTTGTGAATACGTCGATGTGGCCGAGCAATTGGCGATCGATCGCGCGAAGGAGCTGTTCGGCGCCGATTATGCCAACGTTCAGCCGCACTCCGGCTCACAGGCCAACGCTGCTGTCTTCATGGCGCTGATCAATCCCGGTGACACGATTCTCGGCATGAGTCTGGCGCATGGCGGTCACCTGACCCACGGTGCCAAGGTCAATTTTTCCGGCAAAATTTACAACGCCGTTCAATATGGCATCGATGAGCAAGGTTATATCGACTACGCCGAAGTCGAGTCACTGGCGCGTGCGCACAAGCCAAAATTGATTGTGGCCGGTTTTTCCGCGTACTCCCGCGTAATTGATTGGTCCCGCTTCCGTGCGATTGCCGATGAAGTGGGTGCCTACCTCGTCGTTGACATGGCGCATGTGGCCGGTCTGGTCGCGGCAGGTGTTTATCCCAGCCCTGTCCAGATCGCCGATGTCACGACCTCGACCACGCATAAAACCCTGCGCGGCCCACGCGGTGGCATCATTCTGGCGAAAGCCAACCCAGAGGTGGAAAAGAAACTCAATTCCCTGGTGTTCCCCGGCACACAGGGTGGCCCCTTGATGCATGTGATCGCCGCCAAGGCCGTGGCGTTCAAGGAAGCCCTTGAGCCTTCGTTCAAAGCTTACCAGCAGCAGGTTGTTGATAATTCGCGCGCGATGGCCAAGGTATTCGTTGAGCGCGGCCTGGATGTGGTTTCCGGCGGTACAGACAATCATCTGTTTCTCGTCAGCCTGGTGAAAAAAGGGCTGACCGGCAAGGCCGTCGACGCGGCCCTGGGGCAGGCGCACATCACCGTCAACAAGAACGCCGTGCCCAATGATCCGCAGTCGCCTTTCGTAACTTCCGGTATCCGTGTCGGTACGGCTGCCATCACGACACGCGGTTTCGGCATTCAGGAAGCAACCGAATTGGCGGGTTGGATGTGCGATGTGATCGATGCGATTGACGACGCAGCTGTCATCGCCGAAGTGCGTGGCAAGGTCACTGCATTGTGCCGTCGCTTTCCGGTCTACGGTAAGTAAGCAGCACCGGGGTATTGATCTGTGCAGTGCATTGCGTGTGGGCATCCCAACACCCATGTGATTGATTCGCGTATGGTCGAGGGCGGTGTCTCTATTCGCCGCCGTCGGGAATGTCTTGCCTGCAAGCAACGCTTCACCACCTATGAAACCGCCGATATTCGCTTGCCGCGCATCGTGAAAAGTAACGGTGCCCGGCAGTCGTTCAATGAAGAAAAGCTTCGTTCGGGCATGATGCGCGCGCTCGAAAAGCGGCCGGTTGCCACCAGCCGAATCGATGATGAAATCGATCAGATCAAGAAAACCCTGCAAGCCACAGGCGCAAAGGAAGTGACGGCGCGTAAGATCGGCGATCTGGTCATGCAGGCATTGCGGCGACTCGATCAGGTGGCCTATATCCGCTTTGCTTCGGTATACCTGAGCTTCGATAACGTGGAGGCCTTCCGCGCGGCGATCGAGGGCCTTAATCAGGATTCGCTCGGCCAAGAAAGCCTGAGTACGAAATCAGAAAAAGTGGGTGATGCGACCAAGGGTGATCCCGATGTCGGCTGAGTTTGTGCAGGCAGGCTTTTCGCCGGATGACACTCGCTGGATGCGCGAAGCCCTGGCCTTGGCCGAGCGCGGCATCACGACCACTCAGCCTAACCCAAGGGTGGGTTGCGTCATCGTTCAGGCGGGTGAAGTCGTTGGTCGTGGTTTTCACGCACGAGCAGGGGCCCCCCATGCCGAGGTGTTCGCCTTGCAGGAGGCGGGCGAACGCGCCAATGGCGCAACCGCCTATGTCACGCTCGAACCCTGTGCGCATGTGGGCAGAACACCCGCTTGCGCACCGCAACTGGCCGCGGCCGGGGTTCGCCGTGTGGTCACCGCCATGACCGATCCCGATCCGCGCGTAGCGGGGCAAGGGCATGCCATCCTGCGTGCAGCGGGTGTGCAGGTCGAGACCGGTCAGCTGGAAGCCGAGGCGCGTTGGCTTAATCGCGGGTTTTTATCCCGTATCGAGCGCGGACGTCCCTGGGTCACGGTGAAGATTGCCCAATCGCTCGATGGCCGCACGGCGCTTGCCAATGGTGAAAGCCGCTGGATTACGGGCGAGGCCGCGCGGCGCGATGTGCAGTTTTTGCGCGCGCGCCACGCTGCGATTCTGACCGGTGTGGACACCGTGCTGACTGATGATGCGCGCCTCAATGTACGTTTGACGGCCGAGGAGCTTGCGATCGACGGCGCGGTGCGCCAACCTTTGCGCGTCGTGCTCGATAGTGGCCTGCGCCTGCCGCCGTTCGCACCGATGTTTGATGTGCCAGGCGACGTGCGTATCTACACACGCGATGTGGATGCGGGTATCCATCACGATGGTTTGACCGCGCGGGGCGTTCAACTGGTGGCAGCGCCCCAGGCCGATTCCGGTCTGGATCTCGCGTTCATCCTGCGTGATCTGGCGCAGCAGGGCATCAGTGAGGTTCTGGTCGAATCAGGGCCAAAACTGGCGGGTGCCTTTGTCGACCAAGGCTGGGTGGATGAGTTGATCATCTATCAGGCGCCCGTCTTGCTGGGGCACAAGGCCCAACCCTGTCTTGCCTTATCGTCGCCGGATCGGCTCGATGGCGCGCGGCGTTGGCAGATTCGGGACACCCTGACGGTGGGGCGGGATCTTCGAATCACGCTGGTACCACTCGCTGATTCATCCGGCGCCACTGGATGGTGAGCTGAACAATCGCCATAGGTTTGCGATACAGGGAAGCGTTGCACGCTCAGTCCGGGATGGACGCATTTGGATATCCCTTGATAATCATCTTAGGAAAACCTTATCTCCGGAGGAAGGCCATGTTTACCGGCATTATTCAGTCTGTTGGTTCTATGCGGACGATGACGCCCAAGGGCGGCGATATCCAGTTGACGATCGATGCGGGCAAGCTGGATATGAACAAGATCGCCCTGGGTGACAGCATCGCGGTCAACGGTGTGTGTCTGACCGTCACGGCTTTTGACGCGCACAGTTTTACCGTGGATTGTTCGCGCGAGACGCTGAAACTCACCACGCTCGGTCATCTGAAACCGGGTTCGCCGGTGAATCTTGAAACGGCACTGACCTTGTCCACGCCGTTGGGCGGGCATTTGGTGAGTGGGCATGTCGATGGTCTGGCCGAAGTGGAATCGCGCAGCGAAGAGGCGCGTGCGACCAGTTTCTGGCTGCGGGCGCCCGAGGATCTGGCGAAGTACATCGCCAAGAAAGGATCGGTAACCATCGATGGCGTCAGCCTGACCGTCAACGATGTGGATGGTTCGCGGTTTCGCCTGACCATCATCCCGCACACGCTGGCCCAGACCATCATGGGGCAGTATCAGGCGGGGAGCCAGGTCAATCTCGAAATCGACGTGGTGGCGCGTTATCTCGAACGATTGCTGGCAGGGCAGGCGAGTTCTGCCAAACATCCCTACGCCGACTACATGGGCTCGCCTTACTCGGTCGGTTGAGCCGTGAATTTGCCAAGCGTAACGGGTTTTCAAGCGATCAGGCGTCGGCAAATGCTAGAATTCGTCCATTAACCTCAACCCATATGAGCCCGACATAAATGAGCTTCAGTTCAATCGATGAAATTCTCGATGACCTCGCCGCAGGGCGCATGGTCATCATTGTGGATGATGAAGATCGCGAGAATGAAGGTGATCTGCTCATGCTGGCAGAGAAGGTGCGGCCGGAGGACATCAACTTCATGGCGCGTTTCGGGCGTGGGTTGATCTGCCTGACACTCACCGAAGCGCGTTGCGCTCAACTCAAGCTGCCCTTGATGGTCTCGCAGAACCGCGAGCAGTTCTCGACGGCGTTTACAGTATCCATCGAGGCGGCTCAGGGGGTAACTACCGGGATTTCCGCTCAGGACCGCGCACGGACGGTACAGGCCGCCGTTGCGAAGGATGCGAAGCCCACCGATATCGTGCAGCCGGGTCATGTTTTTCCGTTGATGGCCCGGGCAGGCGGCGTGCTGACCCGTGCCGGGCACACTGAAGCGGGTGTAGATCTGGCTCGATTGGCAGGTGCCCAGGAGCCAGCAGCGGTGATCGTTGAAATCCTCAACGAGGATGGCAGTATGGCGCGCCGGCCTGATCTTGAGATCTTCGCCCAGACCCATGGACTCAAGATCGGCTCGATCGAGGATTTGATCCGCTATCGCATGAAGCATGAACGTTCCATCGAGCGGGTGGCCGAATCCGAGATCGAAACGCGCTGGGGGACGTTCCGATTGGTGAGTTACAAGGACCACAGCACGGGACAAACGCACCTTGCGTTGGTTCGGGGTAAGCCCTCGCCAGATACGCCCATCGCGGTCCGTGTGCATGTGCACCAACCGGTTTGCGACTTGCTTGAACCGTTGGGTTCGGATTGCGGTTGGCCCCTGTCCGATGTCATGGCCCGCCTGGGGCAGATGGACGAAGGGGTCGCCATTATCCTGCGCCCTATGATTGACGAAGACGACGTGCTCGGGCAGCTTCGCCACTGGCAAACGGGCGAAATGCCGACGACGCCCGCCAAGGATCATGTCCGAACCTACGGCGTGGGTGCGCAGATTCTCAAAGATTTGGGCGTTCAGCGCATGCGTGTGATGAGTGCCCCCAAACGCTTCCATGCCTTGGCGGGTTACGGTCTGGAAGTCGTGGATTACATTTATGATGAAGTCGCCCAAGCGACTGCCGAAATGGCAAAATAACAATTGATCGCGGGAGCAAACAGATGAGCATGGCCGGAATTAAGGTGATTGAAGGCGGACTGACCGCCACTGGCGAGGCGCGTTATGCCATTTTGTCCACTCGGTGGAATGCCTTCATTGTGGATCGTCTGGTCGAAGGGGCCATCGACACCCTCAAGCGCTCGGGGGTGCCGACTGACGCCATCACTCTGATCAAGGTGCCGGGTGCATATGAGCTGCCCTTGGTTGCCCAACGCGCCGCGGCCAGCGAACGTTTTGACGCGATCATTTGCCTGGGCGCGGTGATTCGTGGTTCTACGGCACACTTCGATTACGTCGCAGGTGAAGCGGCCAAAGGCATTGCTGCTGTAGCCATGGATTTCGACTTGCCCGTCATCTTCGGTGTATTGACGACCGACACCATCGAGCAATCGATCGAGCGTGCCGGCACCAAAGCAGGCAACAAAGGCAGTGAAGCCGCCGCCACGGCCATTGAGATGGTCAATCTTGTCAAGCAACTGGATCATATCGAGTGACTAAACTCTCTGAATTCCCCTGGGAAAAATCGAAGGCGTCCTTAGCTGATTCTGTAGGTACTTGTGAGCCCGTATCCGATGATATGGCGCAGGAAGAGGCAGCACCTGCCATGTCGAAATCCATGTCGAAATCCAGATCAAGCCACCCGCCCCGTAAGCCATCGCCGAAGAAGCGCTGGCGCTGGGCTCGTGAGCGGGCTGTGCAAGCGCTGTATCAACAAATCCTGAACCATACGCCTGTCGATTTGCTGGATGCGCAGTTCATGGAGGACGCCTTCATGCTCAAGGTCGATCTGGAACTGTTCCGCAGAATCGTACGCGGTGTGTCGGCGAACGAGGAGTCGCTTGACGAAGCCTACTCGCCCCTGCTGGATCGCCCGCTGGCGGAAATCGATCCGATCGAGCAGGCGATTTTGCGCCTCGGCGCGTTCGAACTGATCCACACACCGGAAATCCCGCGCGCGGTGGCCATCAATGAAGCGGTTGAAATGGCCAAGCTGTACGGGGCGACGGAGAGCCACAAATACATCAATGGCGTGCTGGATAAGCTGGCCGACCGCGTTCGTTTGAGTGAGCCGAGACGCTAAACAAAGGCCATCGCGGTTCTGACTTGCATGAAAAAGCCGGGATTATCCCGGCTTTTCTTTATGCTGTTTCCACTGTGAATCAGGGCCAGAAGTACCAGAGCACGAGCGCACCGAAGAGAATCCGGTAATAGGCAAAGCCCTTGAAGGTGTGTTTGCTGATGTAGTGCAGCAGCATGCTCACAAACGCCAGGCCGGAAATGAATGCGGCAATGAACCCGATGATCATCATGTGGATGTCTTCGGGATGCAGCAGGTGCATGTGTTTGATCAGGTCGAACAGCGTGGCGGCGAGCATGGTCGGGATGGCCAGGAAAAACGAAAACTCGGTTGCCGTGGTGCGCGACAGGCCGAACATCATGCCGCCCATGATCGTCGAGCCGGAACGGGACGTGCCCGGAATCAGCGCAAAGCACTGCGCCACGCCGACTTTGAGTGCATCTTTCCAGCTCATGTCATCGACATGGTGGATACGCGGCGCAGGCGCAAACCGCTCAACCAGCAAAATAATGAATCCGCCGATAATCAAGGCAACGGCCACAAACAGCGGGTTGAACAGATGCGCTTTGATATAGCTGTGTGTTGCCAGCCCGATAATGGCGGCGGGGATGAAGGCCACAATCAGATTCAGGGTGAACTTCTGCGCACTGCGTTCACGCGGCAGGCCCACCAGCACGGTTGTCAGTTTTTGCCGATAAAACCACATCACCGCCAGAATCGCGCCCAGCTGGATGAAAATCTCGAATACCTTGGCGCCATCGCCCGTATAACCCAGAAAATCCGCGGCAATGATCAAATGGCCGGTGGATGAAATCGGCAAAAATTCTGTGGCACCTTCAACCAGACCAAGAACGGCGGCGGTGAGCCAGTCGGGCAACATCATGTTAGACACCTCAGCAATAGGCAGGCAAAACAAGCCCGATAGCTTACCCTAAATCGGTTGACCGATGCAGGCGGCCTCGGATTACCATTTTGTCATCTTCATCGGGTTCGGCGACTATAGGGTCAAGCCTGTAATGCCGTGATATGGGCGGCCACGCTGCGGGCCAGCGCGTGCGGTTCATAGCCTCCTTCCAGCAAGGAGATGATTCTGCCTTGGGCATGGCGGTCGGCGATGTGTACCAATTCATGTGTCAGCCATTGATAGTCGGCTTCAACCAGCCCCCAACCGCCCATATCATCGAGCAGGTGACCATCAAAGCCAGCCGAGATGACAATCAGCTGGGGTGCGAAGGCATCGAGCCGGTCGAACCACGCCGACGATACGGCGCTGCGCCAGGCGTCGCCCCGGGTACCTTGAGGCAAGGGAACAGGCAGGCAGTTATCGCCAGAGGGCGGGACGCCGCTATACGGGTAGAACGGGTGCTGAAAGCTCGAACAGAACAGGATGCGCTCGTCGCCCGCCACGATATCTTCCGTGCCATCACCATGGTGCACATCGAAATCGACAATAGCTACTCTATCTAGGCCAACATTCTTCAGCGCGTGATAGCAGGCGATGGCCGTATTGTTGAACAGGCAGAATCCGGCTGCTTTGTGTTTTCCTGCATGATGCCCCGGTGGACGGATGGCGCAGAAGGCGCGGCGGTTCGGCTGGGCCATGACCCAGTCGACGGCGGCAATGCCGCTGCCGGCGGCATGACGCGCGGCCAAGAGGGTGTGTGGCATCATCACCACATCCTGATCGTACAGAAACCCGCCAACCTCGGGCGCATTCTGAAAAACATCTTCAACATACGCCCGATCATGAGCGAGGTAGAGTTGCTCTTTTGTGGCAGCCGGTGCGGTCAGATGAACCAGCCAGGGTTCGATGCCCTGAGCGATCAGATGATCCTGGATTTCGGTGAGGCGTCGTTGGTTTTCCGGATGCGGCACACCCCCGATCAGGCCATTGCTGTGCAGCAGGCAATCGGGATGCGTGATATAGGCAAGATTCATCGGGTTGCCATCCTGGATGTTTATCGTGGGTGGTGATCGTGTGAATCTATTTTGCGCGGGCGCATCGATCAGAGCAAGATAACGCGCGGATGAAGCCGTTTACGGGCCGGGCGTGATCCAGGATTCAGCAAACGATTCAGCAATCCATGCAACAAGAGGATGAGTTAATGGCAGGGCATATTCTCCAACCGATGTTCAATCCGCGAGGCGTGGCCGTTTTCGGCGCCAGTGAGCGCGAGGGCGCCGTGGGCACCATGGTACTCGCGAATCTGGTGGAAGCGGGATTCAAGGGGGCGATTGTCCCTGTTAATCCCAAGTACACGCGGGTTCAGGGCCTGCCTTGCGTGCCGGATCTTCTGCACCTTGATCAGCCGGTTGATTTGGCCGTTATCGCGACGCCATCTGTTTCTGTTCCGGGTATTCTCCGGCAATGCGGTATGGCGGGCGTGAAGTCTGCAGTGATTCTCTCCGCGGGGTTTGGTGAAGGCGGGGAAGCCGACCGTTCCGAAGGCAAGCGCCTGATGCGCGAGAGTCTGGAATTGGCGCAGCAGTTCGGTATGCGTCTGATGGGGCCGAACTGTCTGGGTGTGATGCGCCCCAGTATCGGCCTGAATGCGACATTCAGCCACAATCAGGCACTGCCCGGTAAGCTGGCACTGGTGTCGCAATCGGGCGCTCTGGTTACGGCGGTGCTGGATTGGGCACAAAGCCGCGGGGTCGGGTTCTCCGCTATTGCCTCGACAGGCGATGCGGCAGATCTGGACTTTGGTGACTTGCTGGATTATCTGGCGCTGGATACGCAAACCACCGGCATTTTGCTTTACATCGAAGGCATTAAGGACGCCCGCCACTTTTTGAGTGGCTTGCGGGCCGCGGCGCGCATGAAACCGGTGATCGTGCTCAAATCGGCGCGTCACGCGGCCGGTTCAAAAGCGGCAGCAACCCACACAGGGGCGTTGATCGGTGCGGATGATGTGTTCGACGCGGCGCTCACGCGGGCCGGTGTCGTTCGAGTCGAACGCATTACCCAGTGGTTTTCAGCCGCACAGATACTGGCCAGCGGCCTCGGCTTGCGGGGCGATCAGCTCCTGATTCTCACCAATGGCGGCGGGCCGGGCGTGATGGCCACCGATCGGGCGGCCGATCTGAACGTGCCTTTGGCAAAATTGAGTGACGCAACCGTTACCGCGCTGAATGCAGCGTTGCCCGCGACCTGGTCGCACGGCAACCCGATGGACATCATCGGGGACGCGACGGCCGAGCGCTACGAGACGGCGTTACGCCTTTCGTTGGCAGACCCGGGTGTGGATATGATCATTGTGATGCTCACACCGCAGGCCATGACCGATCCGACCGCCTGTGCCCAGGCCGTCATCGATGTGGTCAAATCCCAGACGGGATATAAAAAGCCGGTGCTTGCCTGCTGGATGGGTGAAAAGTTGGTGAACGAGGCTCGAGACATGTTCGATGCCGCGAATATCCCGCAGTTTCGTTCACCGGAAACGGCAGTCGAGGCGCTTTCCTACTTGCTGGCGCATCGACGTAATCAGCAGGTGTTGATGCAGACGCCGGGGCCCGTACTGGCTGAACAATATCCGGATGTTGCTGGCGCGAGAATGATTCTGGCCGCTGCACGCAGCGCAGGTCGCAAGGTGCTCACCACGCGAGAGTCCAAGGCGATTCTCAATGCGTTTCATATTCCCACTACGCAAACGATTCTGGCGCGAGATGCGGACGAAGCCATGCTGGCGGCCGAGTCGCTCGGGTTCCCGGTCGCCCTGAAAATCAGTGCGCCGACGTTGACGCACAAAACCGATGTCGGCGGCGTGCGTTTGAATGTGCGCAGTGTGCAAACCACGCGGCAACAGGCCCAGGAGATGCTCGATCGTGTTCGGGCACAACATCCTGAGGCGCAAATCGAAGGAATCACGGTGGAGCAGATGGCCGAGGTCGGTCATGCCCGTGAATTGCTGCTGGGCGTGACGCGAGATCCAGTCTTCGGTCCGGTCATCGCCTTCGGCATGGGTGGCATTGCCGTGGAAGTATTGCGTGATCGGGCACTTGCGCTACCTCCTTTGAATGGCTTGTTGATCGATCGCTTGATCGCGCAGACCCATGCTGCCCGGATGCTCGGTCCGTTCCGCGATGCGCCTGCCGTTGATCGAAAGTCATTGGATCAAATTCTGATGCAGGTTTCCGAGCTGGTTTGTGAGTTGCCCGAGGTGGCTGGTATTGATATCAATCCGCTCCTGGCCGGTGAGTTGTCTGTCGTGGCCGTGGATGCCCGGATTGAACTGACCGAACGCATGCCGATTCAGGATCCCTATGCCCATCTGGCGATCCATCCTTATCCCGCTTCGTTCCAAAGAGAGATCGTGCTGGATAACGGGCAGGTCATCAAGGTGCGTCCCATTCGACCCGAAGATGCCGAGATCGAGCAGCGTTTCGTGCGCGGGCTATCAGAGGAAACGCGGTATTTTCGTTTCATGCGGATGCTGAACGAACTCACACCCGAGATGCTGGTCAGATTCACCCAGATCGACTACGACCGCGAAATGGCCTTCATTGCCTTGTACACACCAGAGGGCGGTGAAGCGGTGGAAGTCGGCGTGACGCGATACAGCCTGGAGCCGGATGGCGAAAGCGCCGAATTTGCCCTGGTGGTGGCGGACGAGTGGCACGGGCGTGGCCTTGGCAGTCATCTGCTCGAAATGCTCATCGATTACGCTAGGCAGCGTGGCGTGCGGTATTTGTTCGGAGATGTTTTGTTGCAAAACGAACCCATGCGGCAGCTGGCGGCCCGAACGGGGTTCAGCGAGCAGGTGCTCGAATCCGACAAGGACGCCATCCGGATCTCGCGGCGTCTGTAAGTCTTCCGGGTTATCACATTTTATATGTTTATCATTCTGTTATTGAGGGGGATCTTTAAATGCGTTTAAGTTCAAAATGGGTTGGTGGTGTGGCCGGCATGGCTTTGTGTTTCGGCATGGTCTTGCCCGCACAAGCCGAGTTGAGTGCTGCCACACGGGCGGAACTTGCACCGCCGATTGTCGCGTTGATGCCGATTGTTCTGAAAAATGAGCAGGAACTCGGGCTGGATGCCAAACAGAAAGCATTTTTTGCCGACTGGGTGAAAAAGATGCCGCCACGGCGTGAATCGATAGAACGCCACATCGCCGAACTGCGCATCGAGTTGCGTCATATCCTGCTCGATGGTGGCCCGAGGGACCAACGAGACCATCTGGTTCAGCAGATTGGTGCCGAAACCGCCCATCTGGTGATGATGCGCTCGCTGTGTGTGGACACGCTGCGTGAGCAACTAACAGCAGAGCAATTCAAGAAAGTGGTCGCGTTGTATCGGCAAGGCCAGCACTGATAAGGACAGCTCCTTTTATCGACTACAAAAAATATCTGCTGGCAGGCCCGTCCGGGCTTGTGCATCATCGTGAATCGAAATGCCAAGGATCGGCTGCCAGTTCATGTGTCACATGAGCGCATTGTTCTCACTATAAATGCCGTCCTTGGGTTTCTGTAAAAAACCACCACAGGAGTTCAGGCATGTCTTCATTCGTTTTATCTCGCTCATTCCCCTTGTCGCGCGTTGTGGCTGCACTCGGTCTGCTTGCCGCAGCTGCTGCATCCGCCCATGCAGATACATTCATGGACGACAAATGGGCGCAGCAGGTTTGCAGTCAGTGGAATCAGAATCAAACCCTGACTAACGATCTTGGCGGCAAAGATGGTTGGGTTGCCAACAATGGCGGCAAAGGGTACAAGGCATTGCAAATGTATCGCGATGGTTGCGGTGCCTCGACGCGCGTCGAACTGGATATCGCGCCGAAGGATGGCAAGGCGATGTGCGTCTATGCTGGGCCGGTCAAGACGACCAAACTCAATTCCAGCGTGGATTATCTGATGCATGCCAGCGATGCGGATTGGACATGCATGGGCAAAGGGTCGTGGGGCTGCGGCGCCATGGGTGCCATGATGTCGGGCAAATTGCAGTTTGAAGGGCCGAAAATGGAGGCTGCCAATGTGATGGGGCCGTTCGGCGATTTTCTTCTGTTAACCGGTAAAGTGGCGTCCAGCAAATCGTCCTGCCCGGGTGGAGGCAAAGTGGCGTCGGCCAAATAATCGTTTTCCAACCGAGCATGAAAAAAGCCCCGTTAAACGGGGCTTTTTGTTTATGCAAACACTAGGAGCGTCTTTCTGACTGCTGGCTGGCCGCAATCAGGCTTTGTGGTAATCCGACAGCACTTGAACTTCGTTCTTGGAGCCAAGGATGACCGGTACACGCTGGTGCAGTTTATGCGGCTTGATATCGAGGATGCGCTCGGGGCCGGTGATCGCCATGCCGCCGGCCTGTTCGATGATCATGGCCATCGGGTTGGCTTCGTACATCAAACGCAGCTTGCCGCCTTGTGCGCGGATTTTGCTGTCGATGGGGTACAGGAACACGCCACCGCGGGTCAGGATGCGGTGAACTTCAGCCACCATGGATGCAACCCAGCGCATGTTGAAGTCTTTGCCGCGCGGGCCTTCTTTACCGATCAGGCATTCATCGATATAACGTTTGACCGGCGCATCCCAGAAGCGCTGGTTCGACATGTTGATGGCAAACTCTTTGGTGTCTTCCGGAATGGTGATGTTCGGGTGCGTCAGTTTGAACTCGCCGATGTCCATGTCCAGCGTAAAGCCGTTTACGCCCTGACCGGTGGTCAATACCATGATGGTCGAAGGGCCGTAGATGCAGTAACCAGCGGCCACTTGTTCCGTACCCGGTTGCAGGAAATCCTGCTCGCTCGGGTTTTCGACGCCTTGTGGCGCGCGCAGAACAGAGAAAATGGTGCCGACCGTGACGTTGACGTCAATGTTTGACGAACCATCCAGCGGATCATAAACGCACAGATACTTACCACGCTTGGCGTTGGCCGGCAGATGGTATACCTCGTCCATTTCCTCTGACGCCAGGGCGGCGACCTGTGTGCCATGCATCAGGGTGTTGGTGAACACATCATTGGAAATGATGTCGAGTTTTTTCTGGGTTTCACCTTGAATGTTTTCCGTTTCTGCCGAGCCCAGAACGCCGATCAGGTTGCCTTTGTTGACGTAGCTGGAAATGACCTTGCAGGCGCTGACGATGTCATTCATCAGGAGCGTGAATTCACCAGACGCGTCTGGGTGAGCTTGCTGTTTTTCAATTAAACAATGGGTGAGGCTGGTGCCGATCTGCATCCCGAACTCCTTAAGATAAGTTGCAATATAGTCTTGATAATCGTTGTGCATAATAGCCTTATGTCCACCATGCCACAATCGAAACTCCGAGGTTCTATGTCACACAATGTTTTGTATGCGCAGTCTGGCGGGGTTACCGCGGTCATCAATGCCAGTGCCTGCGGGGTGATTGAAACCGCACAGAGGCACCCGGAGCACTTCGGCAAGGTATTTGCGGCGCGCGAAGGGATTTTGGGGATCCTGCGTGAAGAGCTGTACGACCTGTCGGAGGTGAGTCCGTCGGAAATTGCGGCGTTGCGCTATACACCGGGCGGCGCATTCGGTTCTTGTCGAGCCGATCTGGGTGAGCCGGATACGCATCCGGAGCAGTACGATCGGTTGCTCGATGTGATCCATGCACATGATATCGGCACCTTCATCTATAACGGCGGGGGCGGATCGATGCTGACCGCGGCCAAGGTAGCTCGATTCGCCCGTGCCCGGCACCTCGATCTGACCGTCATCGGCGTGCCCAAAACCATCGATAACGATCTGCCCATGACCGACACGAGCCCCGGGTTCGGTTCGGCGGCAAAATATATCGCCACCAGCGTCAGGGAAGTGGCGAGGGATCTTGCCGCGATGTCAGGAACTTCGACCAAGGTCTTTGTGCTGGAAGTCATGGGGCGACATGCCGGTTGGCTGGCTGCGGCGGCCGGACTCGCTTTCGAAAGGGAGGATTCACCATTATTGCTTCTGTTTCCAGAGCGACCCTTCGATCCTGCGGGCTTCCTTGAAGCCTTACAGGCACGTGTTCAGCAATTTGGTTCTTGTATCGTTGTCGCGGCAGAAGGATTGCTATGCGGTGACGGAACCTTCTGCGCTCAGGAGCAAACCAGTGGGACGTTCGGCCATGAGCAATTGGGTGGTATGGCGCCACAGATTGCCGCCATGAGCCGTGGGCTTGGGTACAAGACCCACTGGGCCGTTTCTGATTATTTTCAGCGTTCGGCGCGGCATCTCGCTTCACGGGTGGATGTCGATCAGGCTTATGCCTGCGGGGCGGCAGCCGTCACTTATGCCATGGCCGGTCAGTCGGATGTGATGGTCGCCATTCAACGGTTGTCAGACGAACCCTATCTCTGGTCGCTGGGCGCGGTGCCACTCGATGATGTGGCCGATGTCGAGTTGCCGGTGCCGCCGGCTTATATCCGAGCCGATGGCTACGGCATTACAGATGCGGCACGACGCTACATGCAGCCACTTATCCAGGGTGAGGACCTGCCTCCGTTCAGAAACGGTTTGCCTGTATTCGCGCAATTGAATTTTGAACTGACGGTCAAGCGGTTGCCTGAGTGGAGGGGGCAACCGGGTTGATTCGGCGGGCGATGATGATTTCTTGCCCATAGTGGGCAAGGCCCGCTATGCTGGCCCCTTATTTTTGAGTAGGCCTTCCGGATACGTCCTTACATATGAGTCAGCAAGACACCATCATTACGGTACGGAGCCCTCGCGTGATCGACAAGATACTTGCGCGACATTTTGATGAACGCGGGCATTTCTGGTTGATTCCTGAAGGGGATGAAGATTTTCAGATCGCGGTTCAGATGGTCTCCAATGACCCGGAAAACCGTCGTTTTTTGATTGATCAGCCCAAAGAAGCCCCTTTGAATCATCTCAAGGCTTCCGGCCGGATTCGGGTGCAGGCGGTTATCGATCAGCTGGTTTCGTGGTTTTATGTCGATCATCTCAAAGAGAAGATTGAGGGCACCGACCGGTATTTTGAAGTCCCATATCCTGCCCAAATTGATCGTTTGCAACGCCGGAATGTATTTCGGGTCCGGATTCCGCCCGATGTCATCGGTGTGGTGGAGTTTTTTCAGCCGACGACGAGTACGCTTTTGGTGGGGCGGTTAGATGATCTTTCTGCCGGTGGTTGCGCAATCGCACTTCGTCCCGAGCAGGCAGTGGGCTTGGAGCAGGGGGTACAACTGTCCCCGGTGAAATTGGCGATTGATGGGTTTGCCGATCTGTCGGTAAGCCTCGTGATACGCAATCAGCGTATTGTTTCCCCGGGGGAGTGGATATTCGGAGCCGAGTTCGTCGATCTTGGGCCGATCGAGTCACAGCAGCTGGATCGAACGGTCATGCGTTTGCAGCGTTACCTGATGTGACGGCCCCGGCAAGAAATTGGTGATGATGGTGTTGTTCAGCCCATTGATCTGACTGAAATGGTGGTGCCCAGTATCTTGCGCTCGCCCGGAGCGATCGAGATGGTATCGTCGGCGGCATTCACGGCTTCAACACACACCATGTTTCTCGACTCCTCTGGCCGCATGCCAGAAGGTACATTCTCGCCCGGGTTCCAGACGACGGTCGAATGACTACCTTCCTTGGATACCACGATCACTCTGTTGAATTCGGCATCTTCCACCTCTACGGTGTGCGTGGTACCGAAATAGATGCGATCCATTGGGCCGGTGATGGTGATAAGGTCGTCCTGCGGTGTGCGCGCGAACCCTTTGAGCTTGTCCAGGTAGTACCCGCCTTCCAGTCCGCGAATGACCGTGCTGCGCGTATCGCCGACATTCAGGTAGGTATGCAGCCCCTGAGTGATGCTGAACGGTTCGTCGCCCGTGTTATGCGTGACCAGTTGAATACGCAATTCGGTACCGATATGCATGATCACATCCAGTTCGAAGCGGTGCGGCCACAATGCCATGGACTCGGCATCGTCAGTGATCCGCCAGTGCATGTGCACCTGCCCCTCGGGATCGCATTGGGCATTCATCAGAATCCAATCCTTGAATCGCACAAACCCGTGCGCCATGGTCAGACTGGGGTGATTGCCGAACCACGGCCAACAGACGGGGACGCCGCCCCGCACTGATTTGCCCGCTTCATAAGCCGGTTCCTTCGCCCGCCAGACAACAAGTTGGTCTTCATCGGCAGGCTTCCATTCGATGATTTGTGCGCCTTGTACCGCGACAGTCGCCTGAGCGAGCGGGGTATCGATTTTCGCCAAGGTAAGATCGCCGATCTTGATGAACTCAAGACCCTCACAATCTGCGAATTTCCGGTTAAGCGTTTCAAGTGCGTCCATGCTAATCCTCTGGGGGCACTTTTAGAGTGCGCAAATTCAAATGGGTATAAATCCGGTCCGTCTTTTTAGGTACGGACGACGCTGTTGCTCTCGTTGCCGAATGGTGTGGGTGTGTACTCGTCTGCCTGGTCATCATTGATCCAGGTCGTGCCATCGATCAGGTAACGAAACTGGAATTTCTCGTTGACGGGAAGATCAACCGTGATGCTGAAGTTGCCATCACCTTTCGCCTTTTTCAGAGGATGGCTTTCTTGTGACCATTCATTGAAATCGCCAACCAGATTCACGGTCTTGGCCTGTGCTCCATAAGCTGGTGGCAAGGTGAAGGTGACTTTGCAAACCGGGCGGGTTTTCAGGTTTTTTTTGATAAGGGACATGCTGTTTTCTCCATGAAATATGATCGGATTGAAACGTCGAACCGAGCCTGCCTGAATTCCTGTTCTTTTTTACGCTGTTTCTTTTACAGGATGATCACAAATAATAAAGATTTAATCAAAGTTTTTAGGGTGCCTGTTTTTGCTCCAGAAGACGGATCAGGCGTCCTTCATTGATCAGGCCGACGGTAACGAATAGCAGCAACAGTAGAAGCAGCGCCCCAATGGTCAAAAACAGCAGCGGTGCTACGATGGCGAGCAATGATTGAGTCGCGCTATCCAGTGCGTTGTTCTGGATCAGATGAACCACATGAATGGGGTTTACAAGAATGGGTTGCCTCATGAATGCCCATATGTAAAACCCCAGGGTGACGGCGGCCACCATCAAGGCAATGACCGGCCAACGTTTGATGAACCGCTGGCGGCTGGCGAGCATTCGCTGGATTTCTGGTGTCATGTTCTGCTCTCTTAAGTAAATGCTGATTTATTCCATCCTTGGAATAAATCAGCTCGCTCATCGCGGTACACGCCCGCGATGGCTCTCACGAATCAAAGACGTACATCTTTGTTCGTGTTGGGGCATCCTGCCCCAAGCGGGAAGCACTGAATAAATCAGCGCTCCCCTAACCCCCGGTGACGGGTGGAAAAAACGCCACCTCATCGCCTTCTTGCAGTGGATGATCGAAATGGACGTATTCGTGATTGACCGCGGCCAGAATATTGGCCGGGCGCTCTTTCCCGGTTATGCGCAACCACGCGTCGTGAACGGTGGCTGGCGTGTCGGGTGTTTTCAGCTCATCGCGTGCGAACTGCTCACGCAGGCTGGCGAAAAGTTTTATGGTAATGCCCATGAAGCGTTTTATTACTCGGTCTTGATGGATGAATTGGAAACGGATCGCCAAATCCTTGCCTGATCCTTGCATAGTGCCCGTTACAACTTATTGTCTGCTAAAGTTGCCCCCAAGCAAAGATTTGTCTGAAATTTCTGTGAACTTTTGAGTGGTTTGACCTCAGAAAATTCCCGGGCTGTTTCATGAAGCGTGGTTTTACCAAGATAGGTGCTGTAATGAAGTGGATCAAACGAATTGTTATGTGGATCGTTGCTCTGATTCTGGTGTTGTTCATTGCAGCCGTTGCCTTTGTTGCCACATTCGATCCCAACGACTACAAGGATAAAATTTCCAGCATCGTTCAAGAAAAGACCGGGCGGACGATTGAGCTTGGCGGGCCGATTCATCTCACCCTGTTCCCCTGGCTTGGTGTGTCGGTGCAGGATGTCGCCCTGGGTAATGCACCGGGATTTGCGCAAAAGAATATGGTGACGGCTAAAACGGTCGAAGTGAAAGCGGCGCTTCTGCCTCTGCTCAAGGGGCAATTTGAAGTCGGGAAACTCGTCCTCGATGGCGCAACCATCCATTTGGCCCGCAATAGCAACGGGGTGACCAATTGGGCAGATCTGCTGGCCCGTCCATCGACGGGCGCTCCATCCGGCGCGGCTGGGGCCTCCTCCTCGAACAAAGTAACGGCTCTGGCCATCGGCGGCGTGGAAATCAATGACGCGAACCTTGATTGGCAGGATGCAGTTACCGGGCAGTCGTTGGCCTTGCAGCATCTCAATCTCGACAGTGGCGCCATTCGTCTTGGGCAGGCGGTCGATATGTCCCTGAACTTCAGTTACGCCACGCAAGATCCGAAGTTGGGCAAGCTCACGGGCGATGTTCGTCTGAGCAGCACATTCGATATGAAGGCCAATGGCGAACAGTTCTCTGCCAAATCCCTGAAATTTCACGCCAGCGTCGTGCCCGATGCACAACATAATCCGGCCGCGCTACCAGCGAAAAGCGAGCTTGATCTGTCCGTGCCCGAGGTATCGGTTGATCTGCCCAAGCATGCTGTCAATCTTTCTGCAATGGATGCCACCGTTGATCTGGAAAAAGGATTTGGTCTGACGCATGCCGCGTTGACCGCCAAGGGTGCACTTTCGGCAGATTGGCAAAAGGGGCAATATTTAAGTGACAAGTTATCGCTTGCCGGGAAAATCCAAGGTTTGCCCTCGCACACGGGGGAACTGGATTTTTCAGCCCATGGCGGCGTGGCGGCCGATATGAACAAGGGGAATATCAGTCTGCCGAACTGGCAGATCGAATCGGCGCCACTGGTCGTCAAAACCTCGTTGGATGTCACGGGCCTCGGCAAGAACCTGTCGGTGACAGGCCCGTTAGCCATCATGCCGTTCAATCCCCGCCAACTTGCCGAAGCGCTCAAGTATCGCGTACCTTCCATGCAGTCGGACAAGGCTCTGACGCAATGTGCGGTGAAGGCCGATGTGCGCGTCACACCAAATCAGGCCATGCTGGATCATTTGGCATTCAGTCTGGATGGCCATGACCTGAACGGTACCGTGGGCATCAGTGATCTGAAAACCAATCGGATGTACGCACGCCTCAAAGGCGGTGCATTTGATGTCAATCCCTATCTGCCGCCGGGCACTGCTGCGGCAAAACCATCTGAGCACAAACCGGCTGGAGCTCAAGGTTCCTTGACGGATCAGCCCAAGCCAGTTGCTTCGGCTGATATGGAAATTCCGCTACCCGTGGACGCCTTGCGCAAGCTGAACCTCGATGCCGAGATCAATCTCGATCAACTGACTTATCAGAAGTATCAGTTGAAACAGTTGGCGCTTGCTGTGCTTGCATCGGGCGGGCAAATCAATATGAAACAATTCGATTTCATGTCTTTCGGCGGCACGATCCAAACTCAGGCCGCGTTGGATGTACGCGGAGCCGTACCCGATTGGCAGACAAAACTCGATGCCCGGAATATTGCCTTGCAACCGGCCTTGACGGCCGCGATGAATGAAGATCGTTTGTCCGGTACGGGCGACGTGCGGTTGGCTCTACGCACGCAGGGCGCGCGTTTGAGCAAGCTCAAATCGGCACTGGATGGTACCGCTGATTTCTCGTTGCGTAATGGTCAGATCAAAGGCGTTGATCTGGGTTACATGCTTCGTGCCGCACAAGCACGTTTGCAGGGTGAAACCACCGCGGTGCCCAGAACGCAGGCAACGGACTTCTCGGCCATTTCCGGGAGTGCGATCATCCGCAATGGCGTGGCGCACAACGACGATCTCAAGGGTGCCTCGCCCCTGCTGCGCGTAACGGGCAAAGGCGATGTCGATCTCGCACGGGAGACGATCGATTACCTGCTCAATGCCACGGTAGTGAATACGGCGACCGGGCAGGACGGCAAGGCACTGGAAAAACTCAAGCAGTTGAATGTGCCGATCACGATTACCGGGACTTTTGCCCAGCCTAAGTTCGGCATTGACATGCAGGCCGTTTTCAAAGATCAGGCCAAGCAGAAAGTGGAGGAGAAAATCAACACCGAGTTGGACAAGCGGCTTGGCGACAAGGCCGCTCCGGTGAAAAACCTGCTCAAGGGGCTTGGGTTATAGTCGGCGTGGTTCAAAATGCACATGGTGCTGTATTGATACCGAAGACTGATTTCGCTGGGCGCTTATTGGCCTGGTTTGATGAGCATGGTCGGCATGATTTGCCCTGGCAGCATCCCAGAACGCCCTACCGTGTCTGGGTCTCCGAGATTATGCTGCAGCAGACTCAGGTTGCGACGGTCATCGATTATTTCAATCGCTTCATGCTGCGTTTTCCGTCGCTGGATGTGTTGGCTACCGCAACGGTGGATGAGGTGCTGGCGTTGTGGTCTGGGCTTGGCTATTACGCTCGTGCCCGTAATCTGCACGCAGCGGCTCAGTTTATGGCACGGCAGGGCGTTCCTGACACGCTAATCGGTTGGCAAGCGCTGCCGGGGGTGGGGCCTTCCACGGCAGCGGCCATCATGGCGCAGGCATTCGAGGTGCCGGAAACGATTCTGGATGGAAATGTCAAACGCGTGATGGCACGCCATGCCGGAATCGATCGTCCCATCGAACAGGCTTTGACTATTCAGGCGCTATACGATGTAGCCAAATTACACACACCACAATCCCGTGTGGCCGACTACACCCAGGCCATCATGGATCTCGGTGCGACGTTGTGTACACGCCACACGCCGAACTGTGCGGCTTGCCCCGTTCGCGTGGATTGCGTGGCTTTGGCTTCAAAGCAGGTTGCGAACTTGCCTGTTCGCCGCAAGCGTAAACCTGTGCCGACCCGTCGTGCCGTATTTATGGCTTTTGAGGATGATGCGGAGTGTCTGATGTTGGTGCGACGGCCACCTACGGGAATCTGGGGTGGCTTATGGTGTTTGCCCGAGTATGATTATGTCCAAGACGGATTTGCATCCGGTTCTACCGCTTCAGATGAGCCGGCTGGGAATGGCATAACTCAGCAGCAGTCGTTACTTTCGTCACATCGGCTGACACGGCACTCTCCCGCCGCTCCTCTGACCATGTTCGAACATCGGTTTACGCATTATGTGCTCAACGCCCGCATCGATCATATGGAGGTAACCCGCTCGTTGTCCGTCGAGGATAATCCCGATGTGTTCTGGTTGCCGTTGGTCGAGTTGGGTGTGCGCCCACCGCAGTTGGGCCTGCCCAAACCCATTGCCCGTTTTTTGTCGGACTATCCGGCTCTGAAGCCATCCCAGTGTTCATGCACGTCATGAACCCGATTGAATAGGTTTTAATATGAATGATCGCGTGGTTTTCTGTTCCCGTTTGCAATGTGAAGCCAAAGGGCTGGCTAAACCGCCTTATCCGGGCGAGCTGGGAAAACGTATCTATGAGCAGGTCTCCGAATCGGCCTGGTTAGCCTGGCGTAATCATCAAACCATGTTAATCAACGAGTATCGCTTATCGCCAATAGACCCTAAGGCCAAGAAGTTTCTTGAAGAAGAAATGGAAAAGTTTCTCTTCGGTGGTGGAGAAGTTACGCAGCCGGAAGGTTATGTGCCACCGTCAGTTGGCTGAAGCGGTTTGCGTTGAGTTGGCCTGTGAGCCTTGGGGAAAATGAGCGAGGGCGGCACGATCCGCCTCAATCTGGATGATTTGCCCGAGTTCGTCAAAATCGAAAGCCAGCACCTTGCCAGACTGTGCTAATTGAACTTTGGAAGGTTCGATCGAGAATGCCTGGGCGATGACTTCGGCGTTTGCTTCAGGGGGTGCGCCACGTCGATCCATGCGGCGAAAACGTAGCCAGTTGTAGGATGCCCATAAGATGAAAAGCAACCCACCTATGCCTATAATCAAGGTGTAAAATTGTAATGTATTTACGGTTCTTGCTGGATCGGAAAGGATGAATAGATCCAACCGATGATAACCAAACCACCAGGCTAATAACGCTCCCAGAGGCATCAATAAGTATAGCCAGAGTATCCAGCCCATAAGCGCGACCAACGCCAGTAGCCCTTTTTTTGGGGTGCCAACAAGATCAGGCCGCCTGATTATCTCGGGGATACGAGGGCGTTCAATTGTGCTCATAATTTAGAAGCCTCGTGGTCTGTTTTATCTTTAACACCCCGATCTGGGCTGACCCAGCGCGCTCGTTTGCCTCGGCGTTTGAGGAGTGTTTTGGGTACAGCAACAATCGTTGTGAGCATGATGAGTAGCCAGAAGGCGAGGGGATACCAGATGATCCAAAAGTAATTTTTGAAAAACCTTTTTTTGGGTTCATACCGTCGATCAATCAGCATGCTCACGCCAAACTGAACCAAGGCAGTTATGCCAAGAATAACACCGTTCCATTGGGGCAAGAGTGTGTTGATATGCCACCCTTCGGGAAGTGGCACGAACAAACCAAGTAAAAATAGAATAATGATTGTGAGCATGATGAACGCCCAAAAGACGGAAGCTATATATTCCAGAGCGACCGCCCAAAAGCGTCTGCGTCGCCATATTAGTAAATCAGTAGTATGTTTGAGTAAAACTTCAACGCCGCCTTGAGCCCAACGCAGCCGTTGTTTCCATAACCCTTTAAAGGTTTCTGGCATATAGATGTAGCACAAGGCGTCCGGTTCGTAACGGACATCCCAATGGTCCATTTGTAAGCGCCATGAGATATCAATATCTTCGGTGATCATTTCTTCCGACCAATAGCCGACGCGATGCAAGGCGGTACGACGGAAACCAACAATGACGCCTGATACTGTAAATATCCGCCCGTATACGCGCTGAGCTCGCTTCATTAAACCGATGATGGAGGAGAACTCACCCACTTGAAGGCGGCCCAGCAGGGTAGACCGGTTAAGGATGCGTGGATTGCCCGTGACCGCGCCGACCCGGTTGCCCGGTGCCAAATGAACCATCATCCATGCCACCGCGTTGGGGTGCAGCAGCGCATCACCGTCAATGCAGATTAAAAATTCATTTTTTGCGGCAATGGCACCTGCTCGCAAGGCCATAGCTTTGCCTTGGTTGGTCAGCAGGTGTATGACACGCAGATTAGGATGTACTTTGGCTAGCTCATTGAGTATGCCTGCTGTGCGATCACTTGAGCCATCGTTGATTGCGATGACTTCAAATTCGGGGTATTGGGTAGCGAGTGCGTAGGCGAGGGTGTCCCGAACATGATCCTCTTCATTAAAACAGGGGATCAGGATACTGGCTGGCGGCTGATTTCTCGTTTGTGGTGGGTAGTCCGGACCGAGATCGTGTCGGTTTTCCCAGCGCAGGTAATACCATAGGCCACCAATAATCCACATCCAGGCCATGATGAACGGGTAGTAAAACGCGTAGTCGAGAAGGAAATCCCGCATTGATGCTGAGCTCAATTCAAGTGCTTGATTTATTTGTGTCAATATGGCTCCATTACGGTTTTACTTTGCCGCTTGGAAAGTCATTCAGGCTCATGCCCTCATAGGTGGGCCTGAGTGGGGGATGATTATCAAGAAAATCGTCTGGGTAATAAGCCAGATTCACTCCGCCGTGCCGGACAAGTAACTGCATCCAGGATTTGAGTGTTTGCCCGTCAATCCAGCGGTCGGTGTTCCAGTTTTTGGTTTGCAGTTCAAAAACGACTTTTCGCAAACCGTCAGGATGTTTTGCGACCTCGTTTACTAATCGACGCAACCAGTGTTTAGGATCCTCCGTGCTGCCGTCGAGATAGGGCATGGCCATAAGCGCCACTCGGTCATAGGCCGCAATAAATGGATCGAGTGCCTGCGCGAATCGGTCTTCGGCGGAAGGGGCGAGCACCACGCGGGCGTAGAGATTGCGGGCGGTCCGAAAATTTATACTGCGATTGATGAAATAGTGAAGTCTTGAAGATAAAACGTTGCCAAAGTCGATCAGCGCTTGTGTTTTTTCCCGCGCATTAAGTGGTAAACCATTTAATGGTTGATCCGTTCCCGGCCAGCGTGCTTCCGACTGAAACACGCTGGCGTCTTCGTCTTCGGCCAAGTAGGCATCATCGTGGAAAAGGACGCCAAAAATTCCGGAATTATTTTTACCGAGATCAGCATACAACTGCCCAATAATCGAAAGCGATTCCGGTAAAAACGGGCTCAATCGTGCATAGTCGCGTTTCGCTGGGATGAGTTCGCCCTGCGCGTTTTGAGTTTTGACACTCAGTGCGGACTGCTTTTCCTGATCGGGCAACTTAAAGGCCAGCATGGGCATCCAGGCGTAAACCTCTACGCCCGCGCGCGTTCGTAGTTGCCAGGCCACCCGGTTGAACAAGTCGGCTCGCATCGGCAGCACGGAATTCGGGAAATAGACGTGGCTCGGTGTGCCTGTGCCTTCGGGGTCTGCAAAAGCTTGCAAGTAGACCGATTTGATTTTCAAGGCTTGGATGCGGTCAAGTAGTTTGCCCAGATTGCGATTGGTTTGCGTGGGGTCGGGATCGTAGATGTAATCCATGTCCACCTGGACTGCGCGCTCAATGGAGGGGCTCGGGATGGCAGCGGATTCCACGCGTGATTCCACATCGACCGGAATGGGGTCGTTGGTCAGAATCAATCGGCCCCAAGAGGTGCCCACCTGCTTAATCTCGTTTAGTTGGTCATCGTTCAGGCCAAAGGAAATGGGCAGGCCGGCTTCGGTGGCAATGACTTCCGATGCTTCGTTCATCGCGCCATAAGGCCAGACGATACTGCGCGGGGTGCAGCCCGTGTGTTCCGCGATCAGTCGGCGGCTGTAGGTGAGGTCGTCAAACAGGCGTTGGTGGTATTCGCTGTCGGTTTCATAGCGCTTAAGGGCGGTGAGATATTGACGGGTGATGCAGGCAGGCTCAACGTTCCCCTGAGGGTTTGCAAGAATGCCGTGATGCTGATCGTGGGTGTGCGAAGCATATTCAACCAAGCCAGAGGCGTACATTTCTCGCAGTTGCGCCCAGGTGACGAAGTTGTTTTTGTCAAATTCCTGTTTGCCCTCGTAATTGACCTTGAACGGCGCTTTGATGTTGCTGGACTCGGCAGCTTGGGCCTGGTCGATTTTTTCACCCTCGGTCAGCCGGGTGGCACCGGCAACTTCAGCTTCGTAATTAACCTTCTTCCCCTCGGTCACGGCGGTGATCCAGCCGGTCTCAATGGCAAACAAGGCTGGGTAGCGATACGCCTTAAGCAGCGGGTAGACATGACTGTACGCACTGGCAAGCCCATCGTCCCAAGATAACAGCACGGCGTTATCCGGCAAATTCGCTCTGCCTGCATGGGCATCGACCACCTGTTGAAGGGAGATCGGGTGCCATCCGTTTTCATCGATCCAGTCGAACAATTGCGCCAAATGTTCGGTGCTGATGGCGTAGGGATCGGGATGCGTGGATAGGTCTGCACTGTTCTGCACATCATGCATGCACAGCACGGCAAATTGCCCGGCAGGAATTTGCAGCGTGATGAGTGGCTGTTTTTCCAGCGTTGCGGCGGCGCCCGCTTTGCCCGGCACCACCAAAGTGACGCAAAGCGTGCTTACCATTGAGCGTAAAAAAGATCGACGATCCATCAAAACACGCCTCCAAACCCGATCAGACCATACACACGCCCTTCGCGACCACCGTCATAAACATTGCTGCCCCAGCCGACGCCGTAATGCAGGTCCCAAGTGCGGCTGAATTGCCATTTATGCTCGTAGAACAGATCAACGGTAGGCGCGCCGCCAAAGCCATCTTGCCAGCCGTAACCGGGTGATACTTTGAAATATTGGGTCAAAGATCGGTCGTAATCTCGCCAGGTGATCCATTGATGCTCCAGCCGCAGATTGATGCTCTGGCTGTTGGCTGGATTGAAATACTCGCCGCCGGGCTGAGTGTTATGTTCAGCAAATACATCCAGCCCGAGGCTGGTGATGTGATGCGGACTGGCCTGAATGCGCTGCGTACCGCCCGCGGAAAAATCAATCCGGCTATTGCCATCGGAAATCGCGAGGGTGGATAGGCTCATATACGCCTCGCGCGATTCGCTCTGTCGCCAATTGACATCGGCCGAGTAGTACTTTCCGGAATATCCTGCCCGCTTGGCACGCAGTGGTGTTTGGGTTGAATAGGTATCTGCATTCAGGCTGTATTGCCAGTGATCATTCAGCCACTGTGACCAACCCACTGCTAAGCCGACATGCTGACCTGTGAGCTGATCGTTGGAAAGCATGGCCCAGAAATGTTTGCGGTCATATCGCCATTCAGCACCTGCACCTAAGCGGTTGAAGCTAACAGGGCCCTCATCAAAGCTCGACCAAATCCAGTGGTGCTGCAAAAACCCACGCCAATTACCAACCCAGGGGCTGTTCAAGCGGGTAAGCCATTCTTGATCGCGGTTGCCGGTAACGGGGTTCGTGGTTGTGTCATTACCTCGGCTTTTGCCTGTGGTGTATTCCGACGATATCGAGGGGCGGCGGCGATCTTGCCAGTACAGCCAGTTTTTTTGTACCGCTTGATCTTTAGGGAAAAGGCGATAGAGATCGGTGATTTCTGTCCCCCAGCGTTTGTTCCAGCCCAGATCCCGAAAATTTTGTGCCAGATTGAATCGGGTACCTTGAGACTGTGGTGAATAGGCCTGTGCCAGTTGCGTGGTTTTCAAGGATTGAGCGGGCCAACCACGCCAGTTTTCAATGGTGGCCAAGGTGTTGATGCCGCTGGTATTGAATGGAGCGGCATTCATTAGGTCCCGAGCACGCTGTTCTGCCAGAGCAAGGTTATTGCGATAGGCCGGATCCATCACCCAGGTTTGTTCGACACCCATACGCTCCCAGTTTGGATCGTTCACTGAACCATGCACCCAAATCGGCGTCACGCGTTGGATCTTGGTGAGCAAGGCTTCACCCTTATCGTACTGTTCGGCGTCGAGGTACGCGTAATACAGGCTGATAAATACATCCACATCTGAACCGGGGTATTGCTGAACGACACTCTCAAGCAAGCGGACGGCTTCTTTCGGCTGCTGATCGGCATCGTAGGCTTCCGCTGCAGCTGTGCGTACGTAGTCCGGGATGCTGCGTAGTGTGCCTTCACTGGCGGTGCGTGGGTGTTGCGGCAGGGACTCGAATTCGGCAATGGTTTGTTTCCAGAGATGAAGTTCGCGCAAAACATAGATTTGATCGTAACGCGTGGTCAATTCTAAACGTGGATTATCGGTAAACTCGGCTCGATTGATTTCGAGTAGTTGCAGTGCATTTTTCAGCGGCAGGTTTCGTTCAGCGTAGCGGTGCGCCCGATCCAGCCGTTTGCGTTCCTGGTAGGCGTCACGGGTGGTCTGGGTAGCGACGGATGCCTTTAGCTGCTGTTGTTCAGGACGGCTGAACCAGTCCCAGTGTTTTCGTGCAGCCTGTTCGGCTTTGAATGCCGATCCCAGGGCCGACAAAGTGAATACTTTTTCACGCCAGGCCCAGCGGTTCTCCGGCGCCAGCTCCAATGCGCGGTTCACCAGTGCCAACGCCATCTCGGGCTGCTTGGCGAGTCGATAAACGTAAGCCATATTAGCCAAATTCGTGGGCGTCAGTCCCGGTGTCCGTGGATCGGGAAGCGCACGCAGGGCATCTGATATCTGGTTTCCCTCGGCCAGGATCATGGCGTAAAGAATTTTTCCATCCAGTGTTAATCGACTTGATACGGGGGTGAGTACCGCTGCGGCACGGCTGAATTGCTTTTCATCGCGCAGTGCTCTGGCCCAGTCCATCCAGGCATAACTTGGTATGTCGGTTGCTCTGAGGTGTTCAGTCAGTCGGCTGATGGCAGCGTTTTGGCCATCGCGACGAAGCAGTACGATGAGATCGGCGGTGATCCAAGGATCACGGGGATGAGCAGCAGCCAGTGTCTGCAATTGACGAATCCCTTCTGCCAACTGACCGGCCTTGGCCTGGTCAACGGCCTGCCAGCGTTGATGTTTCAAAGAGGGTGCATCTGGAGCAATCGTGGCTCCAGCAAAGGCAAGGTCAGCAGTCAATACGGTAGGGATCACAAGCGAAGAAATGCAGATCCAACGGGTCAAAATGGATGTGTAAGTAGGCATAAAGTGATCCAAATAGTGTCAACTATGACTTTTTGTCACAAATTAACAGGCTCCCCCTGCAGATTTGTCACAAATGAACACGAACAATTGATTTGCTAATATATCTGAACGTATTCAAATGCGTGGTAAGTGAATTGAGCAAACTCTGTGCCAACACTCGTTCTCAGTTTGCTTTTTCGTCTACATCCGAAGATGCTTTATGTCTGGAAATAAAAAAACCTCGACTAATGCGAGGTTTGGTTCGATTTTGGCCAATAGCAGCCTTACGTCTTACTTTTGGAAGTGCCCGTGCATCGTGGTTATGGCGTCACTCATCCTTGTTGTCGGCTCTTTTGCTCCACCATCACCATGCCCCACATCAGCGCGCGACTAGAGTTCAAAAATCGATCACAAGGGGCTGGTACGGTACGGTTCAGCTGAGTCCCGATTTATTTGAGATAAGCGACCCAAACACCACAAGGATGGTTTTGTCGATCTGACTTCGACAGGCTCATCGCTTGGCTTGGGGAGCCAGACTGCTCTGCTCCGTGCAAGCATAATAATCCGCAAGCATCGCAATCTCCTGGTCGGTCAGGGGTTTGGCGAATTGGCTCATGCCTTTGAAGGTGTCATTGTTGCGATGTCCTTCGCGGAACATGTTCATGGTACGGATAAAGTAGTCTCGCGGCATCCCACGCAATGCAGTCGTCTCGTTGACGCCACCTTGTCCGTTGGCACCATGGCAGGCGGCGCATGGGGTGATCAGGCGCTTGGGATCACCCACAGTCACCAAAGATGGTGCCGGTTTTGGTAGGCCGTTGGGGCAGGGTTTGGGCTGGTCGGCGTAAAAAGCGGCCAGATCGGCCATGTCCTGCTTGGAGAGCATCTGGGCCACGACGACCATGAGGTGCGAACGATCATCCTCATTGCGCACATGGTTCTTGTAATCCAAAAGCTGTTTGTAGGTATACGCGACGCTTTGTCCGGTCAGAGAGGGCCAGTTGTTTGTGGTTGACTCGCCCTTTGCGCCATGACAGGAAGCGCAAAACAATGTGCTGTGCAGTTTTTCACCGGCTGCTGCGTTGCCTTTTGGCATGTCGCGTTGCGCTTCGGCCCAGGTGGTTGGTGTCCAGTGAACAATATCCTGCGCATTCTGCTCGGCTGCTGCGGCCAAGCTCGCGCTGCCAAGGCTCAACAAGAACGCTAAAGTAATTTTTTTCATAGTGTTTGCTCCAATCCGCCCGTCGTTCCATTCGGAGCGGCGGGTGAAACTCAGAAAGATAGGATTAACCGCTGTAGGCCACCCAGAGACCAATGGCGAAATACTGAATAATCCACACAGCCAGCAGGGAGATGCCGATCGTTCCCATGCGATTGACCATCGGTGAGGCGACATACATCCCTTTGGTCTGCCCCGCTTTCCATGACACGGTGAGCAGGTACGCCAACACGGCACCGCCGATGGCGGCAAAGGTGAGGAAGAACATCAGGGTGCTGTACCAATCCATATGCAGTTTGTAATCGAGCGCGTTATAGCCATGAACGCCGTACAGCGTGGCCCAGCGCAAGGCTTCACGCATGGCACCGACCACGATCAATGCAACCGCGCCTACGGCAAAGGGTGCATAGCCCCAGAAGCCTGAATCGAGCTTTTTGCTCAGCACGAAGGGCACGGCGACCGCAAGCAGGAGCATGGCGACAGTGATGATGGACCAGAAGCTCAGAGCGAAACTCGCCACGTTTTGGTCCAGGGTGGCCATCCAGCCGACGTACAACGCCAGGGCGATGATGCCGCCGATGCTGATCAGTGGCATAGCCAGCCGACGAACGAAGGCTAAGTAGCTTTGATCTTCGTTGTCACGGCCGAGCAGGTAACGACGGTAGGCAATCAGCCACAAGCCGATGACGGGCGCCGACAATGAGATAAAGAAGCCAAAGCGCCAGAAGTTGTAGGCGTGCAACGCGCGTCCTGATGCGTCAACAATGCCACCCGGGGCGTACCACTCCATCCACTTTTCCGGCTTTAACATCTGCACCGATAAGGCATGCATGATGAAGCCAACAACCAAGAAGAAAGCGATTGCCGCCAGCATGGCGCCGGGGCAACGGGTTTTGGGCTTGGTTTTCATGCTTGAATTCAAGCCATAGAAGATAAACAGCAGCAAACTGCCAAAAATCAAAAACGTGATGAAGCCGATGACCCACCAAGCCGATAGCACGTTGGAGGTGTACCAGAACGGATCGTAAATGACCTGCACGAACAGCAAGGGCGCCACGCCGAGAACGATAGCAACGGAAACCGCGATCTTCGCAGTGCTGACCATCGCATCGGCCAAACGGCGCCAATGCGGGTTCTTATTCAGCGAGCCGAACAAGGTCAAGCTCGAAGCGCCCAGGAGCACGTGGACGGCCGCAATGTGCAGCGCCCAGGTCAATACACCCAAGAGCAGGAAGATAATGGGCGCGGCAGGAACCCCCAGTGGGTCGCGCAGCGCGTAGAGCATGGAAGCGTCCATCGGTTACTCCTCTAAACCAGAAGTGGGGAAAGAGACATTCACGCGAGCAACGGGTGAAGTCGTTTTTTTATCGTCGATGGCTGGCAGCACTTTTTGCGGTGCATCCGCCGTTTTGCTGTTTTCTTCGACATAGCGCGCGACCACCGTCGGATCCGCCAAACTGGCCAAATACAAAGCCAACGCCTCTGCTTCTTTGTCTTGCAGCGGGATTTTTGGCATGTACATGGTGTTGCCGGTAGCCAGCGCGCCCAAGAGGTACGTTTTGATGCGAGAAACATCAGTAATGCCGCCAAAATAGCCCGCGATGGGACGAATCCCCGTGGTTGAGAGCGAATGGCAATTACTGCAGGCGGCAATGGCCAGCGTGCGGCCCACTTCATGCGCGTTATTGACGGTAATGTCACGCTGCGTTTCGGGCCAGAATACCGAGGCATGCGTGAAGCCGACTTTTTCCAGGGTTGGAATTTCTGATTTGACTGTCATGCCCGGCACATCTTTGGCAATCACCTGATTCGAGTACAGGTACTCACCGGCCACGAACGGTTTGCGCGCCGATTCGCGAATGGTTTCACCGGGGAACAAACCGAGAATCAAGATCGACAAGGTAGCCAAACCTGCAATCGATGCGGTCAGCATGCGCGGTTTGAACAACGTGAACGCAAAATACGCAATCGTCGCCAACAAGACCGTCAAAATCGCCGTGCCGTAGTAATCGGGAATACGATTTTCCATGACAATCTGCGCTTGAGCGGGCAACGTACTGAGATACCACGGGTAAAGCGAAATACCGATTATGGTCGAGACAATACCCAATACAGCCAGGCGCCGAGCCAACCAGGTTTTAAACACCTGATCTTTCAAACCGGCGACCACAATGCCGCCAACCACCGCTGTCATGGTGAACATGAATGCGATGCGAATGGCCAACTGAGCAAAGGTGTTATCGCCATAGAAGCCCAACAGATAGCCGCCTTTTTCGGCCCAGTTCGGCATGCCCGGTTCCATCATGAACGAGAGAATCCCGACGATGGCCAGCATGGTGGCAAAAGAAGCCATGCCGAAGGTAATGGCGATGCGCAAGTAAGTGGCTTTATCCACTTTGCCGACGAGGTACACCATCATGTACACCCCGACGACTTCAATGACAAAGAACACCCACTCGGTTGCCCATTTCCAGACGAAGTTATGGATGAGTGCCGAAATGCCGCGCGGGCTGCCGACCGTAGTCGAATACCAGATACCCGGGCCGGTGATCGAACCCAGAATGTAGGAGAACACCAGCAGGAATAGACCGTACTTCTTGATAAAGTCGATCAACTCGGGCCGGTCGTCCCGATAGCCTAAATAGGCCAGATAGGTGAACAGCAGGGCCGCGCCAACGGCGGTGTGTGAAAACAGTACGTGGATGGTGGCAATGAGGCCGATCACCCAGCCACTGCCGATGCCTGGTTCGTACCAGGTGGGATATAAACCAATCAAGTCCATAGTATGACTCCCGTCGATTCAGACTGATGTGTGGGGCGTGCCTGGGATTAATTGCTCAATGGCCGCAGGCTTGTCCCGTTCTCTAATTGCCTTGGCTGCAACAATCGCAACCAGGGCTCTTTTTTACGAAAAAATGTCTTGAGTAAAGCTGTTCATCCATGCGTGCAAGTAAACGGCCGATAGCCGATATTGCGCATCGCTCGCATTGAACGGCAGGTAACGGGCAAATTCATCGCGTGTGATGACACCGTTCTTGAGACGGAAGAAATCCGCCACGAACATGCCGTAATCGTCTCTTCCGGCCAGCGCATAACAGGTGTTCTGATACGCCGGTTCAATCGGCTCTTGGCCTGCCAGCAATGCCTTGATCTGTAGTGCTGCGACTTTGGCTTGGCTGTTGGCCGCATAGCCGGATTTGGGCATTTGGCCTGCAATGCAGGCATCGCCGATCACATGTACATTGGGATGAATCGTGGATTCGAATGTTTTCTGATCGACCGGGCACCAGCCGGATTTATCTGCCAAGCCCATATCCAGAGCGATTTTTCCGGCCTTGAGTGGCGGAATCAGGTTGATCATGTCGGCTTTGAAGACACCGGCTTCGCATTCGACTGTTTTATTGTCAGCATCAATTTTTACGACACGACCACCTTCGGCGGCAGGAATCCACTGAATCTTGCCCGGTTTGTCGTACTTCTTGAAAGTGGCACGTTCTTCGGCGGTATAGCCCTTGAAGCTTTCCGGCAGGTTGAACTCATACAGCCGGTTCCAGGCTTGCAGCATGGTGACATCGACCGTAAAGCCGTTTTTAGGATCAAGAATGATGACCTTGGCATTCTTGTCGCCACGGTTGATGAACCACTGAGCAATCAGACCCGAGCGTTCATAAGGCCCCGGCGGGCAACGGTAAGGATTGGGCGGTGGGATGAGCACGACCGTTCCATCGACCGGTACGGCTTCCAATTGTTTTTGCAATGTGAGCAGTTGGTCGCCGGCATCCCAGCCGTGCACGATTTTGGATTGTGCTTCAGGTGAATCCATGCCCGGTATCTGGCTGTAATCAAACGACACGCCCGGCGATACGAGCAAACGGTCATATTTAAGTGTTGTACCGCCTGCGGTTTTTACTTCGCGTGTGTCGTAATCCACGCCAGTAACGGTGTCGAATACGAAATTGACACCATGTTTGTTTTTCAGCGCATCGTAGGAGATGGTGATGTCCTTCATATCCAATCGTCCAACCACAACCTCACTCGAGCCGTAGGGGCGCTGATATTCCTTGTTTTTCTCGACGATGGTGACTTTGGTTTCCGGTGAATACATTTTCATGTATTTGGCGAATGTGGCACCACCAACACCGCCGCCAATCACGACGACATGGGCTGCGTCTTTGGCGAAAGCCGTGCCTGCACTGAAAGACGCTGCCGCTGCGGTCGCTGCGGTAGTCAGTTTCAGGAAATTACGACGATTCATTGTGTCCATGATCGGCCTCACTGTGCTTCGTTTTTGGGGAATTGGGCGAAATACGCGGCCATGGCCTTTATTTCATCCTCCGAAAATGCTTTTGCCAGCGGCCCCATGACCGTTGATGGGCGAGAGCCATTGGCAAAGGACTTCATCGCAGTCACAAATTGCGTCGTCGGCATGCCGGCCAAGGGCATGAACGCGCTGTTCTGCAGATAGCCTTGCGTGCCATGACACCCGGCACATGTTTGCGCGAGCATGGCGCTGCGGGGTGATTGAGCAAGGTCGTTTGCTGTTTCGGCCACAGCGGTTTGGGACAGAAAAGCAAGACCGAGTGCGGCGCCTAGTATTCCAGTAAGCGAGTAGTTCATGTCAGACATACACCTCTTTGTTGGGGTTACTTGATGAGTCGATCGCGCGTTGGCTTGGTTTGCCAGCAAGATGCCGGTCGAAGTTGTGGCTTCTCTGCCCCGATCTGCTCATCCATCAATGACTAGTTTAGATAAGTCTTATTTATTAATAAAGAAAAATTTCGACAAAGTTTTTCTTATGGCTAGATGGGGGGCAAACGCTGAGAATCGCCATTTTATTCATTGATTACATAGTTTTGTGTGCTATCTATTGCATTGTGCACTCGAGAGGCTCTTTGTGATAAACGCGTCATGATGTCGAAGGATTCGGTTCTTTTCGAGGGTTGTTATAGATATTGCTTATCAGTAAGGCGAGAGGGGAGGGGCGCTGTGTCCGGATATCCTGCAATGCATCCATTGAAATTCCGTGGTGGCGTTACTCAATGTTTCCGAAAAGAAATTCGGCAGTTTGCTGAACAAGCACAAGGGTGGGTTATTAGTGGGTGAGCAGTGTTGGATACCAGCGCAGATGCTGGACGCGCTGCTTTTTCGGTGAGCGAGGTGCGCGAATCATGCAGCCGATTTTCTAGGGAACCTCTGATTGAATCCCCCAAATCAGATAAACTAGCGTGAAACCATCGTGTTAGGTGCCGGATCGATGAAACAGACAAGTTTTGCCTCGCTGAGCTTTGCGTCGAAGAAGAAAAAGACGCGCAAGGAGTTGTTTCTTGAGCAGATGCAAGCATGCGTGCCGTGGCCACAGTTCGAAGCGGTGATTGAACCGTACTATCCCAAATCAGGGCGGCGCGGCGGCCAGCCGATCGGCATCACGACCATGCTGCGGATCTACCTGATGCAGCAGTGGTTCAATCTGTCCGACCCGATGATGGAGGACGCGCTCTACGAGGTAGAGTCGATGCGTCGGTTCGCGGGTCTGGAGCTGTGTGAAGATCGCATTCCGGACGAGACCACGATCCTCAAATTCCGGCATTTACTGGAGAAGCACGCGCTGACCGAGCGGCTTTTCGAGGCCGTGAATGCGCACCTGCTATCACGCGGCTTGCAGGTATCCAAGGGGACGATGGTGGACGCGACGCTCATTGCAGCCTCGCCTTCCACCAAGAATATCAAGGGTGAGCGCGACCCCGAGATGCATCAGACCCGCAAAGGCAAGCAGTGGTATTTCGGCATGAAGATTCATATCGGCGCCGATGTCGACAGCGGCGCCGCCCACACAGTGACGGTCACGGCGGCCAATGAAGCGGACATCAATCAACTTCCGAAGCTGCTGCGGGCAAGCGACCAGGTCATTTTCGGTGATGCCGGTTACACCAGCGACGAATACAAGCGAGGCGCACGGGCACTGGGTATTCACTGGAAAGTAAACGACAAACGCAAACCCAAGCACGGCGACCTAAGCCGCAAACAGCGCAAACGCAACCGGCAGCAATCGAGTATCCGTGCGCGTATTGAACA
>NZ_JAQTTX010000071.1 GCF_028710545.1 Halothiobacillus sp.
CCTGCAATGGCGCCGGGAGGGAAGCACCCTGCGCCCTGAACTCTTGGTCGAACCCGCAGCAAAACTGTTCGCGCTATCGGCATTCTGGTATCTGGATGCGCGCACCGGCGAGCTGGGGCGTGTGAACACGACCGAAGACCCAGGCCGGATCAAACGCTTGCTCAGCATACCGCCGGTCACCGAACAGGCGTTGCCCTTGGTCACCACCGTATTGGCCGAATCGGCACCGGATCTGGCTCCGCCCATCCAAAGCGAAGCCGCCGCCATCGACATCGCCCCCAAGCCCGTTCTCAGTCTGCACACACTGGCAGTTCGACGTATCAATCCGTACCGCAGCTATGGCGGTGTGCTCAACGGATTTGATGTGGCTGAATTTGCGTTCGACTACGACGGGATGAGGGTCGGCCCCGATGATCGCACAGGGTTGAGTCAGAACGCCAAGGGGCAGTGGGTCTACATCAAACGTCATGCAGACGAAGAAGCACGCTGGACGCGCCAGCTACGCAAATACGGCCTCACCCGCATCCCCGCCAGTGTTCTTGATGACGCGCGCGCGTTGTATGGCCTGGAAAACGAGGCGGCATGGGTCGAATTTATGATCGAAGCGCTGCCCAAACTGCGCGCTGCGGGTTGGCTGGTGGAAATCCCCGACGACTTTCGCCATTTATGGCATGAGCCGGAAGGCTGGGATGCCACCGTCAATGAAGACGGTTCCGGCTGGTTCGACCTTGATCTTGGCGTGCTGATCGACGGCCAGCGGCTTGCGCTCACGCCCATGCTCAGTGAATTGTTCGCGCGCGAACCGCGCTGGCTGGACAGCAGCTTTATCGACGAACAGGCCGATGATGCCAGCGTGATTCTGCGCAGTCATGAGAACCTGCGCATCCGCGTTGAAGCAGGGCGAATCAAAACCATCGTGCGCCAGCTCATCGACCTGTTCGACCGGCCGCAGGGCGAGGGACTGCGCCTGCACACGCTCGATGCCACCCGGCTGGCGGCACTGCCCGAAGACATGCGACCGAATGGGTCGATACATGCACTGGAAGTGGCCCGGCGCATCCAAAGCGCAGGCGTGCCCGTAGCCGTCGAACCGCCCGAAGGGCTTGGTCTTGAATTGCGCGGCTACCAGCGCGAAGGGCTCGGCTGGTTGAGCCACCTGCGTACGCTGGGCGTTGGCGGCATTCTTGCCGATGACATGGGCCTGGGGAAAACCGCGCAAACCCTCGCCTTCCTGCTGCGCGAAAAACAACAGGGTCGACTGACGCATCCGGCGCTCATCGTGCTGCCCACCTCGCTCCTGTTCAACTGGCGGCACGAAGCCGAACACATCACACCGGCACTGCGCGTACTCACCCTGCATGGCGCCAACCGCAGCGCATTATTCGATCAAATCGACACACACGACATCGTGCTGAGCACCTATCCCTTGGTGTGGCGAGACATCGAAGTACTGGAACAACACACCTGGAGCCAGCTTATTCTCGATGAAGCGCAGACAGTCAAAAACGCGTCCAGTCAGGCGGCCCAAGCCATACGGCGTATCAAAAGCGAACACCGCCTCAGCCTGACCGGCACACCGATGGAAAACCATCTGGGCGAATTATGGGCACAGTTCGATTTTCTGCTGCCCGGCTTTCTCGGCGATAAAACCGCGTTCACCCGCGCGTTTCGCACACCCATTGAAAAGCATGGCGATACCATCCGCCGTGACCTGCTCGCCCGCCGCCTGCGCCCTTTTCTGTTGCGGCGGCGCAAAGAAGATGTCGCAGCAGAACTCCCGCCTAAAACCAGCATTATCCGCAGCGTGTCACTCGAAGGTGCGCAGCGCGACCTCTACGAAACCGTCCGCTCGGCCATGGATGAAAAGGTGCGCCAATCCATCGACAGCATGGGGCTGGCGCGCAGCCACATCGTCATCCTCGATGCCCTGCTCAAGCTGCGCCAAGTCTGTTGTGACCCACGCCTGCTGCCCAGCCGCCAGACGGGCAAGAGCGGCAAGCACGCAGCGCAAAGCGCCAAACTCGACCTGTTGCTCACCATGCTGCCGGAACTGGTCGACGAAGGGCGCCGCATCCTCGTGTTCTCGCAATTCACATCCATGCTGGCACTCATCAGCGAAGCGCTGACCAAAGCCAAACTCGCCCACACCATTCTCACCGGCGAAACCCGTGATCGCGAAACCGTCGTGCGCCAGTTTCAGAACGGTGACATACCCATCTTCCTCATCAGCCTCAAGGCCGGCGGCGTCGGCCTCAACCTTACCGCCGCCGACACCGTCATCCACTACGATCCGTGGTGGAACCCCGCCGTGGAAGATCAAGCCACCGACCGCGCGCACCGCATAGGCCAGACCCGGCAGGTATTCGTCTACAAACTGGTGGCCGAAGGCAGCATCGAAGAGAAAATCCTCGCCCTCCAGGACAAAAAAGCCAAACTCGCCGAAGGCGTACTGAGCGGCGACGGCTCCGCACTAACCAAGTTCAGCGAAGCCGACATACAAGCATTAATGGCACCACTACCCAGCGACTGAAGGGGCGAGCAATGCCAAAACCGCGCACCGACAACCTCTGGAAAAGGTATCTCAAACCCACCTTGCGCAAAGGCACCGCCTCACCCCCTTTTCGCAAATGCATCGCTTTACCCCCTTTAGCAAAGGGGGGCGGGGGGGATTTGCCGCACCCTGTCCAAACCACCAAATCCCCCTCAATCCCCCTTTTACAAAGGTGGAAGCGCAAGATTCCACCGTTTCACTCCCCCTTTCACAAAGGCTCCATCTCACCCCCCTTTAACGCGAAGCTGGCGTAGCCAGCAAAGGGGGGCGGGGGGGGATTTGCCGCACCCTGTCCAAACCACCAAATCCCCCTCGATCCCCCTTTTACAAAGAGGGAAGCGCAAGATTCCCCCGTTTCACTCCCCCTTTCACAAATGCACCACCTCATACCCCCCTTTCGCAAAGGGGGGCAGGGGGGATTTGTCACACCCTGTCCAAACCACCAAATCCCCCTCAATCCCCCTTTTACAAAGGGGGAAGCGCAAGATTCCACCGTTTCACTCCCCCTTTCACAAATGCAACACCTCATACCCCCCTTTAACGCGAAGCTGGCGTAGCCAGCAAAGGGGGGCGGGGGGGATTTGTCACACCTTGTCCAAACAACCAAATCCCCCTCAATCCCCCTTTTACAAAGGGGGAAGCGCAAGATTCCAGCGTTTCACTCCCCCTTTCACAAATGCAACACCTCACCCCCCTTTAGCAAAGGGGGGCGGGGGGGATTTGCCGAGTCTAGCCCGCAGAAACACTCTATTCGTACGTCCCTCGAAACTCGTTCATTGCCTGCGCCCGACCCCGTGGCTCACATAACCCAGGCCCGAATGCCCCGATCCTTCATCAAGCCACGTCGTCCCTTCGGCCAGCAGCCACCAGTCAATGGCATTGAAGTCCTCGGCCAAATCGCTCATCGTGGTTAGCATCTCAACAGCTTTAGGCCCACCGCTGTTGTAACCGTTCAACTGATTCGGGTGAAATTGCTCAATAATCAACCAACCGCCGGGCACCAGCGCCGCTTGCATCCGTGCATGGGCTACCTTCCGTTCATCAGGCGAAAAATGCAGAAAAACAGAAACCACCGCATCAAACGCGGCAACCGGCCAATCCCATGTCAACAAATCAGCACATAGCGTGGTGAGCGACACGCCCCGATCAGACGCCAGGGCAGCGGATTTTTCGCACCCCACGCGGGAAGCGTCCACCGTCGTTACAGTAAAACCCTGCTCTGCCAGCCACACGCCATTGCGCCCCTCGCCATCACCGACCACCAGCACCCGCGCACCGGGCGACAGGCGAAACACCTGCGAACGCAAAAAGTCATTCGGTTGCTCACCGTAAAAATAATCATCACGCGCGTATTTTTGATTCCAGAACTCAGACATGGGCTTATCTCGGGTAAAACAGGCCCTCAATAATAGAACACCCGCTCAGAAATCGAGCGGGCTGACCACCCCGCGCCCGCCTTTATTAAGCACATGCGTATAAATCATTGTCGTCGCCACATCCTTATGGCCGAGCAGCGCCTGAATCGTTCGAATATCCTGCCCACGCTCCAACAAATGCGTGGCGAACGAATGGCGCAAAGTGTGCGGTGTCGCTGGTTTGGCCAGATCGGCTGCCCTCACTGCCTTTTTCATGGCGCGTTGCAACAACTTTTCATCCAGATGATGGCGCCGTTCGGCACCGCTGCGCGGATCCATCGAATAACTGCCAGAAGCAAATACATACTGCCATCCCCATTCGATCGGTGCACCGGGATACTTGACCGCCAGCGCATTCGGCAAATATACGCCCGCCTTGCCAGCCCTTAAGTCATCCTCGAAAATAGCGCGGCGTTGGTTCAAATGGCTTTGCAAGGCAGGAGCCAGCGATTCTGGCAACATCGTCACCCGATCTTTCGCCCCTTTGCCATCGCGGATTAAAATCTCACCCCGAGCAAAGTCCACATCCTTGACGCGTAGCCGCACGCATTCCATCAAGCGCATGCCCGTGCCGTACAACAGCGAAGCCATCAGACCATAAACACCCGACATCCGATCCAACACGGCGCGAACCTCATCACGCGAAAGCACGACCGGCAAGCGTTGAGGCCGTTTGGCGCGAGTAACATTATCCAGCCAAGGCAAATCGATACCCAGCACCTCGCGATACAAAAACAACAGTGCTGATAAAGCCTGATTCTGCGTTGAAGCGGCCACATCGCGGGAAACTGCCAAATGGGATAAAAACGCCTCGACCTCTGGCGCGCCCATGTCACGCGGGTGCCGCTTGCCGTGAAACAGGATGAACCGCCTAATCCATTGAAGATATTGATTTTCCGTGCGGATGCTGTAATGCTTGGTTCGAATCAAATCACGAACCTGATCAAGTAATTTAGGCGAAGGTGTGTTTGCAGCCATCCATTAAGCCCTCTATTTCTTAATCAGGCAATTGAAACAAAGAGATAGATGAATGACAACCGTGTTATACACCTACCCTCTACCGAAATATACACCTGCCAAGGTGTATATTGCTTGTTAGACGTACTACACTGCCTCAACGGTATCTGGAGAAAACTTGAAAACTAAGCCCACACTGCACTTTCTTTGCGGAAAATTGGGAGCGGGAAAATCAACCTTGGCCAAATCGCTTGCGTCGGAACACAGTGCAGTGCTGATTTGCGAAGATATTTGGCTACAGCGTCTATTTCCGAACGAAATCTCAGACTTCAATGATTATTTGAAGTACTCCAGACGACTCAAAAATGTAGTCACTCCACATGTCCAAGAACTGCTATCTAGTGGCCTTTCTGTGGCGCTCGACTTTCCTGCTAACGTTCCCGAGGCTCGCCAGTGGATTCGAAGCATCTTTGAGGCTGCAAATGCAAATCACCTATTGCACTTCATCGACGCGCCGAACAGCTTATGTATTGAACAAATGCAGAAACGAAATAGAGAAAAACCTGAAGGCTCTATGGAAACTACGGTAGAGCAATTTGAATACATCACCTCGTTTTTTAAACCGCCTCAGCCAGAAGAGGGTTTCAATATCAAGGTTTACAATCGGTCATGAAAAAACAACGTACATCTAACTCTCCGTTCGAGGCGACCTGCGCGAAAAGCCGCGCAGGCGCCTCAACTCCACGTTAGGCGTCATGGCCGCAGCAATCGCTGCCTCCAAATCATCAGCCCATGCCTGATCCGCGTACTTGTGCAGTCGCATGTAATACAATGCAGCGCTTGCCGCTTTCAGCAGTCCGGGCGCAGCGGCTATCAGCTTCGCGTCCGCATTCCGGTTTGGGTAGCACACCCGCGCAACCTCAAACCCATCGGCGTCGTAAATTAGCGCCTCGCTTCCTTCGGTGTGCTCGCTGACATGCCATGGCCCAGGTCGGTGCGCAAACTCTTTTGCCTGCGCCTCGGCCTCGGCCTGTTCTTCGGCATACTGCCCGCTGTAGTAATAATCGTCGCTCATCTCATCCTCCAAAATCGCCTAACAACCGCATCAAGCCGACTCCGCTTCGCTACGCGGCTTATGCGGAGCGTTATGCCGCAGTTGTGCGTTCTCGACGCGAAGACGCTCAAGCTCTTCGGCTGTCAGCGGGAACCACACTTCCAATTTGCTGTTCTCCCGCCAGTGCCGACCAGTCTTCCGGTCAATTTCGTCGTGCGCCCAACCCTCAAGCAGCAGCCGTTCGCATTCAGCCCAATGGTCATCGTCTAGCAATTCGGCAAGCCGAGCGCCGAGTTTTTGCAGCGGGTGGCCCATTGGGGGCAGTTCGGGTAACTTGTCGCTATCGTCTGCATCAAAATCCATTGCTATATCCTTCGCCGCAAGAGCGGCATAACAAGTCAATCAAGCTGACCGCCGCGATGCGGCGGCAGCTTATTTCCGGCGTTAGCTATTCGTATAAATCGAGATCGGAGAAACGATGAACGACATAATCGTAAAGGAAGACGTTAACCTTCCTGCTTTACCAAATACCGTGCTTCCAGCGATAGCAGAACTGACGGCAGCTCTCGGTATTCCTCGTGAGGTTTTAGCCAGCCAAGAGGAGATCGAATATGCTTGGCGGGATCTGCCACGCGAGCTGCGAGAAATTCCAGGGGATTTACGAGGTGAGTTAATAGCCAGAATGTGTGTTGCCGTCAGCACGGGGTTATTTGACGGAGCGATGAACTACGTTTGGAATGCTGCAATTCTTCAACTGCGTCAGAAAATCAGAAATTTTGGCTTGGCGGTAGTTGCTCAGATTCAGCAAAGTGATTTTGAGGAAAAACACCTTCTTGAATTGCAAGACAGCAGGCTTCTCGATCTATGCTTGAAATTGAATATTATTGACGAAGATGGTTTTTTCTTTCTAGATCAATGCCGTGAAGTTAGAAATAATTTTTCAGCAGCGCATCCGACAATGGGGACAGTAAATGATCGAGAGTTCACCACTTTCTTAAATCGCTGTGTTCGTTATGCTTTGGCAGATTCTTCCTCACCTAGAGGTGTAGATATCGGTGCATTTATATCGGCCGTAAAAGGGCCGAGATTTAACAACCACCAATGTCAAATATGGGTGCAGCGATTAACAGAAACACATGACGCGCAAAGGCAAATGCTCGTCAATATGGTTCATGGAATATATTGTGATCCTGCTACAGCGGAACCTGCGCGGCTTAATGCAATAGATATTTGCAATGACTTAAGTGGTGCGTTTACGTCGTCTATTAAATCCGACTTAATAAATAGTCACTCTGATTATGTGGCAAGAGGGCTGGAAGATAAGCACGCGGCGTCGCTGCAATTTTTTGAGAAGTTGGGGCTTCTAGGGCTGCTTAACGAATCTGAGCAGCACGTTGTTTTCTCTCGCGCTATAGACAGATTGTGGAACGTACACAATGGTATGAATAACTTTTACAATGAACCACCGTTTGCTGAGAGATTGCTAGAAGTTACTCAGCAAGGAGCTGTTCCAGAGACTATACAAGATCATTTCGTTCAGACTGTTGCTTGCTGCCGTGTCGGCAACGGCTATGGTGTGTCTAATGCCGCAGTTCCTTATTATGATGAAATGATTCAAAGCTTTTCGCCTCGCGAAGTAGCTGCATTGATACGTGCAACAGTAGATAACACCTCTACTATTGGCCGAAGAGTATCGAACAATTCAAGTTGTCGTAGAAATTTAAAAACCGCTTTAGAGCTAATTGATCCTGCATCAGTTTCGAATTCGGTGAAAGCGGACTATGACCGTCTCACCAGATAATGCAGCTAACAAGGCACTGCACTCGGACAAATTTTCCGCTGCGCTCCAAATTTGCCGGTGAGCGCGGCGTTAGGCATACAAGGAATACTCCATGCGCGGTAGATGCCTCTGCGGATTGATTGAGTTTGAGATTGTCGGTGTGGTCCCGAAGCTTTACCAATGCCATTGCTCTCTATGCCGAAAGCAAGGTGGTGCTTCGTCGAATACAGCAGCCATTATTGGCAACGAGCATTTCCGGTGGGTAGGCGGCCAAGAACACATTTCCTCTTGGGTTAAAGACACGGGGTTCCGTTCCGATTTTTGCTCTAACTGCGGTTCCCCCGTCCCTAACCCGCTCAGAAGCACGCCTTACTATTGGGTACCTGCCGGTCTGCTTGAAGGGGATATCCAGCTTAAGGTCAGCGCCCACTTGTTCGTTGGCTCCAAGGCATCGTGGGATGTGATTACATCACCTGGAAAACAATATGAAACCATGCCGGAATTGTCTGAGCTTTTGCGCCCAGACGGCGATGCCTAACATTGCGGTCAAGCGGGACTGGCTTACAGCGGGCTTCGCCCGCTTCCAGCCAGCCCCTTACCTTGAACGTTAGCCATGAGTACAAAAAGCACACAATGTGCTAAATTTTGATCTATGAAACCCATTACATGGAACCCAGAAAAGAACAAGCTTCTCCAAGCAGAAAGGAACGTCTCTTTCGAGGATGTGGTTTTGCATATCTCGGTTGGAGGCATCCTGGATACGCTCGAGCATCCGAATCAGGAGCGATATCCGGGGCAACAAATTCATGTGATTGAGATAGAGGGGTATGCGTATTTGGTGCCCTTTGTGGAGTCAGAGGATGAGGTTTTTCTGAAAACGATCATCCCGAGCCGGAAAGCGACCAAAACCTATTTGGGAGGTCCAAAATGAGTAGGCTGGATAAAGAAGAGCAAGAAATTCTGGATGCATTCGATGCAGGAGAGCTGCAGCGGTCGCCAGACAGTGAAGACAGGAAACTGCGGCATCAACAATACGCCGAGGCCATGTTCAAGAAAGATGCCCGTATTAACATCAGACTATCCTCCAAGGATCTTAGGGGGCTCCAGAAGAAAGCCCTGGCAGAAGGCATCCCCTACCAAACACTTGTTGCCAGTATTCTTCATAAATATGTGGAAGGTCGCTTGCACGAGGATCGATAGCTAACCAGGCCATGCACCGGATGCCAAAACCTCCGCTTCGCTCTGGTTTTGTCACCGGTGATTGCGGGCGTTAGGGCTCAGGAGAGTGACGTGGCGACGAATGAAGGCGAGGTCTATTTCAAACTGATCGGTGACTTCGACCCTGACGTTGTCACATAGGAAATTGGCATTGAGCCAAGCCGAACAAAACGAAAAGGACATCCAAGGCCAAAGTATGACTCTTGGCAGTATTCACACGGCAAGGTCGTTGCTGACTTTATCAATGTTTACGAAATGTCCGCAAAATTGATAACCGTTCTTCAGCCTAAGGAACCTCTGATTGAATCCCTCGTGAGCCGAGTTGCTGATCCAAAAGCCGCAAAACGAGGCAGAGGCCGCAGGTCGTAGTTTACGCTACGATGCCAAGGCCGATAACGAAGTGTTGCGGCTT
>NZ_JAQTTX010000072.1 GCF_028710545.1 Halothiobacillus sp.
ACTCACCACTGCGACATCCTTGAAACCGGCAACGACTCCTACCGCTTCAAACAGCGCAAGAAATCAGCCTGATACCCTGGTCAAAATTGGACGCTGTTGGGTGGTCAATTTTCGACGCTGTTTGACACTCCTGTTCATGGTAGATATCATGCAAGAACATATTCAGCGCACGAACACGCTGTTTTAGACCGAGTTCCAATCGCCGCCACTCAGTGGCACTAAACACCCGCGGCACCACATCGAACGGAATCAGCCGTTCTTCAGAAGAATTCGCCCCATAAACAGCGAAGGTAATTCCCATTCGCCGAAACAATAATTCCGCGTCACGTTGCTTGTTCACAAGTTGCTCGGCAGGCAAGGAAGTCAACTGCCGAACAACCTCAGCATACTGAGGACGCGCCGCCCGACCGTCGAAGCCATACATCTCATCAAAACCGCTATGTATGTAACTGGGGCTTTTCGTGGTTTCCATTATTGCTCTCGGTGAATTTCTCACTGCCGGAATTAGCTTCTTTACAATACCAAATGCAAGAGATGAGCCAACAAAAATTTAAAAATAACCAGTTGATTGAAAAAGGCTTAAAACAAGAACAAAGAGATGGTGAATATGCTCATTGCACCATATAAGATCGGCAAATATTAGGCATTGCACCACTATGCGGCGCACGAATATTTCAAAGTTTATTACCAGGACGATTAAGGGAATATTACCTATGGGCAACTTGAAAAAACTTTCGACATGCCAAAATTCGAATTTTGTATTTTCGCCTCCTGAAACTTTCAGGATGGAACGGCGCTATGTAATTCTGAGGGATAGTCGATGGCAATGATTTCAGCGTGAACGCGGCGTGGCGTGGCAGTTTCACTCGGTAAGTAGAGCACAACTTCTGCATCCAGCGCCTTGCCAAGCACGGCCTTGGCAAGCGGGGAATCGATACTGATCAGATGATTGGCCGGGTCGATCTCATCGGGCCCGACGAGGCAAACGGTTTGCTCCCGATCGTCTGCGTAAAGCAGAGTGATGCGGGCACCGAAATAAACCTTGTTCACATCCGTCGGCGGCTGCCGCACCACCTTGATGTCACCCAGCCGTTTTTGCAGATAACGGATGCGCCGATCGATTTCGCGCAACCGACGCTTGCCATAAATGTACTCGGCATTTTCCGAGCGATCGCCCAAAGCAGCGGCTTCGGAAACTGCCTGCACGACCAGGCGACGCTCCACGCGCCACAGGTGATCGAGCTCTGCCTGCAAACGGGCATGACCACGGGCAGAAATGACCGCCGTACTCATCGGTTGCACCCGCTAAGGTTGAAGCCCATTATTTCTTCTGGGCGCCTTTTCTTGGCGGCTGGATGGTGATCATGCTGCCCAACTTGGCCGTTGCGACGGGGGGTGCTGGGTTGATCGTCTGCTTGATTGATGACACGGCATGATCCAGATCGCGCAAGCGATTATCCCGCAGTTCACCGCCCGCCGCGCCCGGATGGCCGCCGCCACGGAAGTATTTTGCCGAAATCGCGCCGGCATCCACGCCGGGATTCGCCCGCAGCGAGAGCTTGCCATTGCCCCGAACGCCGATTGCCATATCCATTTTATGGCGTGTCTCCATCATGTCCATGATCACGCCGCGCCACACGTCATGCGGCCAGTTGAAGAAAATCCCGGTGCGCACACCGTCGATATCGAGCATGGGCACCGTGGTCTCATCGAGCACGGACGCGGAAAGAATGTGGAATTTATCGTTGAGCGGCAGTTCGGGATTGTTCAGATCCTGCGCGTCGATGCGGCCGACGAGGAAGTTTTTGCGCACGTCATACAGACCGCGCTCGATCGATTCCAGATTCTCGCCGCGTTCATGCGCCTGAAAAAAGTGCTCGATCACGTGGAAGCGGTAACTGCGCTTGATATCCGCCAGCGGCGGGGCCAGATGGTCATCCTGCATCACCAATCCGAGTAGATATAAAGACTTGCGGAACAACGGCTCATCTTTCAGCCAGCGGTCCCCCATATCGACGAAATCGGCCCGCAGCGCATACTGTGCCCGTTGATCTTCGGGCATCAGATCGGCAACCGCCTCAAACGCCAGCTTGGTGGCACAGCGTTCCGTATCGAGGTAGTACCAATCGAATTTGGCTGCGCAATCTGCACCAGTGGCGTGATGGTCGAGCAATTGCAGTGTCGTCGGGACTTTCAGCTTCTTGATGCGCTTGTCGATCTGCTCGGCCTGATCAAGCGTGAGATTGAGGTCGGTGAGCAGCAAAGAGGCCGGTTCGCCTTCTTCGATGATTTGCTCGACGATTTTATCGACCGCCAGCGGAATATCGCGGTAATCGGCATTGAAGCAGCGCGTGTTGACACCAGCGGCCTTGAGCATGAATTGGGCGCCATAACCGTCGAGGTCGGTATGCGACAAATGGTAGACACAGCCTTCGGCGTTGGTGTCTGCAGAATGTTGGGGGCGGATCAGTTTGGGCGTGCTCATAAATGCTCGTTCAGGTATCTGGAATTATTTTTTAGGGAAGGTCTGCACAAATGCAGACCTTCCCGTGCAGGGCATGGAAGCCCTGCCGCTTAATGACGTAAGTCATTGAAATGCGGAGCTCGGGCCGGGCGTGATCCGGCCTGAGCGTATCTGCACGAAGCCAAGGATGGATTCGTGCAGAGATCCCTCAGGGTGGCAGTGTAGCAGCCTGCCACAGTAGTGTTCGAATCAGACCGTATTCAGCCGCGCCGCCAGGTGGTTTGCCCGGCCTTGTCTTCGAGCACGATGCCTGCGGCCAGGAGTTCATCACGAATCCGGTCCGATGCCGCAAAATCCTTGTTGGCGCGCGCTTCAGCACGTTCGGCGATTTTCTGTTCAATCGCCTCGTCGCTCAATTGATTCTGTGATGCGGGCGCCCATTGCAGAAAACTTTGCGGATCGTGCTGACCGAGGTTCAGGATTTCTCCGATGGCCTGTATCGTCGCGGCACAATTCGCGTCCTTGCTGCGGTTCAATTCGCTGATCTGCTCGAACACGATCGCCAAGGCTTCCGGCGTATTGAAATCGTCGTCCATCACCGCATGAAAACGGGCCATAACCGCCGGGATAGGTATTCCATTTTGGGGTACGTCCTTTATGGCCGTGTACCAGCGTGTCAGACTGGCGCGCGCCGCATCGAGATTCTGATCCGAATAATTCAAGGGGCTGCGGTAGTGACTGGACAAAACGAACAGCCGGATCACTTCCGGGTGATATTGCCGCATCACCTCCGCGACAGTGAAGAAATTCCCCAGGGATTTGGACATCTTCTCTTCGTTGATCCGCACAAAGCCGTTGTGCATCCAGTAGTTGACGTAATGATGGCCCGTCGCACACTCGCTTTGGGCGATTTCGTTTTCATGGTGCGGGAACTGCAGATCCTGCCCTCCCCCGTGAATATCGAAGGTCGGCCCCAGCGCGCGGGTCGACATAGCCGAGCATTCGATATGCCAGCCCGGCCGACCGGGGCCGAAAGGCGCATCCCAACTCGGGTCTCCGGGTTTTTCTGCCTTCCAGAGCACAAAATCAAGCGGATCGGTTTTCGCCTCGTCGATCTCGACGCGCGCCCCGGCACGCAAATCCTCTGGATTGCGGTTGGAAAGTTCACCGTATCGGTCAAACGTGGAGACATCAAAATACACATCGCCATTGGCTGCGCGGTAGGCGTGGCCGCGCTCGATCAGGCTTTCGATCATCGCCACCATATCGCCCACCGATTCGGTGGCGCGCGGCTCGGCCGAGGGCGGCAGGCAGCCTAAGGCCGCAGCGTCATCGTGCATGGCTTCGATATAACGCTCGGTCAGATTACGAATGCTTTCCTTGTTCTCGGCAGCACGGGCGATGATCTTGTCGTCGATATCCGTGATATTGCGCACGTAGTGCACCTCGTAACCGCTTGCCCTGAGGTAGCGGACGACCATATCGAATACAACCATTACCCGCGCATGGCCGATATGGCAGCGGTCATAAACCGTCATGCCGCAGACATACATCCCCACGGTTTTGGGTTTGATCGGCACAAATTCACGCTTGGCGCGTGCGTGGGAGTCATAAATAACCAGCATAATGTGACTTTTCTCGTTAATAGGGCCAAATGTTGCGTGTATGATTGCGACTTTATCGTGCAATCTCAACCCAAAAGTAGGAAAGCAATCGTGCAGTATGCGAGTTCTGTCCTTGCTTGCCAAACATCCCTTTTGTTATCTGGAGTAATTAAGTAAATGAGCAACCCACAACCACGCGTCGCCCTCACCACCCGTCTTGGCACCATCACACTGGAACTGAATGCCGAGAAAGCGCCCGCCACCGTCGCCAACTTCCTGGCCTACGTGGATAGCGGCCATTTCGTTGGCACCATCTTCCACCGTGTCATTCCGGGCTTTATGGCGCAAGGCGGCGGCATGACGGCGGATATGGAACAAAAGAAAACCATGCCGCCGATTGCCAACGAAGCGGATAATGGCTTGAAGAATGTCCGCGGTAGCATCGCCATGGCGCGTACCGGCGACCCGCATTCTGCCACCAGCCAGTTTTTCATCAATCTCAAGGACAACGGTTTTCTTGATTTCACGGCACCTAACCCGCAAGGTTATGGTTACGCCGTATTTGGTCAGGTTGTCGATGGCTTGGCGGTCGTCGATGCCATGGCGACACTGCCTACCGGCCGCCGTAATGGCCATAGCGATGTGCCCGCCGAGGATGTAATCATCACTGCGGCAGAACGCGTTACCGCCTGATTAATTCCAGAACTTGATCAAGCATATTGAAGGAATGACCCCAGTGGCCGAAATTCTGCTCATAGCCGACATCCACCTCTCACCGGCCAATCCGCAGACCGATACTTTCGCAGCGCTCATGGCCCGTGCGGCCAAAGCGGATGCGCTTTATATTCTCGGTGATCTGTTCGATTACTGGGTGGGCGATGATCAGCCTTTGCCCGATGCGATCGGCCACACGCTTGATCAACTATCCGCCCTGCCCTGCAAAAAGTATTTTCAGGCGGGCAACCGGGATTTTTTGGTCGGGCAGAATCTGCTCGATCGAATTGGTGCAGAAAACCTGCCCGATATATTTCCGCTGTCCTATCGAGGCGAAACCATCCTGCTTTGCCATGGCGACACGCTCTGCACGGACGATCTCGCCTATCAGGCCATGCGTCAGCAGTTGCGTTCTCCGGCTTTCAGGTGTGATTTTCTCGCCAAGCCGCTGGCCGAACGCATTGCGATCGCCGAAGGATTGCGCGCCCGGAGCAAAACCGAATCGAGCAGCAAGCCGGAAGACATCATGGATGTGAATGCCAGCGCCGTTTCGACCCTGATGCAGACACAAGGCGCCAAGGTGCTGATCCACGGCCATACCCACCGCCCGGCCATCCATCGGCTGGTCGATGGGGGTGTGCGCGTGGTTACGGGAGACTGGTCCACCCACGGCTGGCTGGTTGCACTCAATGCAGATGTGATCACGCTGGAACGTTTTGATTCCAAGAACACAGAAATCATTGATCGCATCACGCTGTCAGAAACAAGCAAAACAGCAAGGGAAACGACCCGATGACGCTACCGCTCTTTCTCACCTGGTTACGCATCGCGGCGATACCGTTACTGGTGCTTGTCTATTTATTTGCACCGTTTGATGCGGCTCGCCCACTTTCGGCCTGGATTTTTGGTCTCGCCGCTGCCACCGATTTCCTGGATGGCTATCTGGCGCGGCGCTGGAACCAGCAATCGTCGTTCGGCGCCTTTCTCGACCCGGTCGCGGACAAACTCATTGTCGCTGTGGCACTCATGCTGCTGGTCTATTCGAACGGCGACATTCTGCTGGTGCTTTCAGCCATCGTCATCATCGGGCGCGAGATATTCATTTCGGCCTTGCGCGAATGGATGGCGGAAACAGGGAATCGAGCAGCCGTCGCCGTATCTCAAATCGGTAAACTCAAAACCGTGGCACAGATGTTCGCCATCATGTTCATGCTGAACTGGTTCCCGCTCTGGGACGTGGTGCCGGTCTATCAAATCGGCTATTGGTTGCTGGTTATCGCCGCCCTGCTTACGCTGCTATCCGGATTTCTCTATGGTTTGGCCGCGTGGCGCGCCGTGCGGGCCCATCACAAAGTGCGCTGATCGGCCATGTGGTGGGTTCCGCTTCGCGCCGCCCGCCTCGTGGCCCATATACTGCGCGGCATCTACATCACGCGCAGGCAAAATAAACGCGATCCGGCACGGCAGGCCGAGCTGGTGCGCGCCTGGCACGAGAAAGTGTTGCGGATTCTCAATATCGAAATCCATGTGCAGGGCAGCTTGCCCGAAAACGCGCCACAGCTTTGGGTATCCAATCACATCAGCTGGCTGGATATCCCACTTTTGGGCAGTCTCGCGCCTCATACCGTTTTTGTTTCAAAACAGGAAGTACGATCCTGGCCAGTCATAGGCAATCTCGCCGCGGCAGCGGGCACGCTGTTCATGCAACGGGGGTCGGGTAGCGAAGGCGCTCGTTCAGCCATCGCAGAAGGTCTGTCGAGCGGACGACATATCGTGATCTTCCCGGAGGGCACGACGACCGATGGCCACAAGGTGAAGCGCTTCCATGCCCGGCTGTTTCAAACCGCCATCGATTGTCGGGCATCGGTACGCCCCATTGCCATTCGCTATCGGTTGCCCGATGGCCGGCTCGCCCGATCAGCGGCCTATATCGACAATGACCATATTCTGGGCTCGATCGGTCGCATACTCGCCACACGCCGATTGATCGCAGAGGTCTATCTGCTTGAAACCATCGACACGCACGAACCCACCACCCGCAACCAGTTGGCCGAGTTGGCTCAACATCGCATATCTCAAGTGATACGCCCGCCATTTACGCGCTAACCCACACCTAATCCTTAATTTTTATAGGCCTTTTCAGGTATTCATGGGCACCTGGAATGTATACCATTAATTTTTTTAACATAATCAAGGTTTGTTCTTATGCCGTTTTATCGGAAATCCATAGCCATTTTCCTCGTAAGTTCGGGCACAGCTCTTTTGCTTCTATCGACGGCGCATGCGGCCGAGAATACAGACAAGAAAACCTCATCCTGGTCAGGTTCCGCCGAACTCGGTGCATCCGTGTCCACGGGCAATAGCCGGACCAGTAACGTCAATGGGAAACTCCAGCTCAAGTACGAAAGCGGCCCTTGGTCACATCGCTTCAAGCTCAGTAGCCTGCAAGCCAGTGAAGATGGAAATTCAACGGCTAACCGGACCGTCGGAGAATTGTCGACTCATTACGATCTCAATCCGCGTAACTATGCTTTCGATACGCTGCGCGCAAGTCATGATGCCTTCTCCGGTTACAGTTATCAGGCCACGATTGCCGCTGGCCTCGGGCATAAACTCTGGGTATCCGACCGGGGGGGCTTGGGCGTCGAAGCCGGCCCGGGTTATCGTCGTTCCAAGTTAAAGGACGGGCCGGCCGAGAATAATCTGATCGGTCTGGCCAAGGGCGATTTCAGCTACAAGATTTCAGAGACAGCGAAGTTCGAACAGACCTTGCTGGTGCTCGGCGGCGCGGCCAATACGGAACTCGAATCGGTGAGCGGCCTGAGCGTGAATCTGACCAAAACCATGGCGCTGAAGGTTGCCTATACCGTTCAACACAACACGAATGTCCCGGCCGACAAGAAGAAAACCGATACCTTCACTTCGGTCAATCTGGTGTATGCCTTCGGTGACAACTAAAACGGGCATCGTTTCCACTCCAGACCCATGAGTACCTCGCACCTCTCCTTCCATGGGATTTTTTGAGGTGCCCAATACTTATTCTTCGCGCCAATCACCATTGGCAAACCGACGTTTGACAGATCCTTCCTCGTCAATCTGGCATAGGTTCAACCAGTGATTGTCCACCAGTTGGCGCAGCATGGGGTGATCTTGAATGATTCGATCCAGTGCATCGGTGGGCGCTTCGATGAACGCGTTCAACCGCAGTGGCTCATGTCGCCAGGTTTCGCCGTTATGCAGGGACTGCAACGACAGGCCGATCCGCAGATCGCCACTATTGCCTTCGAGCACGCCGACCAGCCCGCCCACGACGTTGTGCAAGACCTTGTTGCCACAACCCAGCCGTTCATTATCGACGGTGGAACCGTAATACTGCAGGTTGATCCAACTGGCAACCACGAGCGGCGCGGTCATGATCAGGGTCAAAACGCCAAAATCGGGATCTTTGCGCCAATCGTAATCATGCAGGAATGCACGACCATGCAAATCGAGACCTCGGGTACGCCAGCGTGGCGCCGCGATGAATGCGCCATTGCCGGCAAGACCCCATTCTGGCCTCACCTGTGACCAATCACGGCCACGATGAATGACATGGCGCGCCGCCGACTGTTGATCAACCTGCTTGTCCAGTGTGACCAACCGTTCAAGTCGAGTCAGTTCTCCTGCCTGTTCCAACGCTTGCGTGACCGCTTTCAGAATTACTGGATCAACGCCTGTGGTCGGCACATCCAGCAGGGACATCTGATCCGTGGTGGTATCGTGAAGCGCAGCGATAAATCGGGTATCTCGCGAAATGTGAATACCTTTGCCGGCCAGGCCGAGCCGAACTGCGGACTCATTGAGTAGCGCCGCGGCCACCCGCGCACTGACTTCACCGGTCTGCCCCGCGCAGGCGCCGCAATCCAGACCCGCACGATGCGGGTTGTTCGTGGTCGAAGTGCCATGGCCAGCCAGCAAGATGATGCGGGCGAACCGATCGATCAATCCGAGTCCACGCAGCATGCCTTCTGCCAGTTTGATTTTTTCCTGTTCGCTGAGCGCACCGCCATTGGCTCCAATCAACGCCGGATGAAGCTGGGATCGCTCCTTGGC
>NZ_JAQTTX010000073.1 GCF_028710545.1 Halothiobacillus sp.
CGGCTGTCCTGTACCTGCACCACGTCAACAAGGGCAGCGCCCGCGACGGCCAGACCGACCAGCAGCAGGCAGCGCGGGGCGCGTCTGCCCTGATCGACAACGCCAGATGGTGCGGCTATGTCGCCAAAATGACGGAGCAGGAAGCCGAGCGCATGAGTGACCGGGGCTTTGATCGTGCGCCCATCGGCAACGAACGGCGCGGCCTTTTTGTCCGCTTTGGCGTGAGCAAGCAGAACTACGACGCGACCCCGCTAGACCGCTGGTATCAGCGACACACCGGCGGGGTGTTGCTGCCCGTTGAACTACAGGAGGCAAGCAAGAGTGAAGAAAAAGGACGTGACACAAGGAGGCGCGGCGATGGCTTTTGACCTTACCCACGCAAGGCACGACCCAACGCATTGCTTGGCACCCGGACTATTCCGTAGCCTCAAGCGTGGCGAACGAAAACGCCTCAAGCTCGATGTGACGTACCACTACGCGGAGAACGAACAAGCGCGGTTTGTCGGCTTCGAGCCTCTTGGTGCAGATGACATGCGGCTACTACAGGGGCTTGTTGCCCTTGGCGGGCCAAAAGGCATCATTCTGACGCCAGAGCCAACAGCAGACCTTCCAAAGCAGCTAAGGCTATTCCTTGAACCGAAATTCGACGCAGTAGAGCAGGATGCGCTTGTCGTGCGGGAGAGCATGACAAAGCTGTTAGGCGAAATCGGCCTTACCGATGGAGGCGACAACATCAAGGCCATCAAGGCCAGCTTGCTGCGCATGGCAAACGTGACAGTGGTAGTCACCAAGGGCAGCAGGCAAGCATCTTTTCACCTGATGAGTTACGCCTTCGATGACGAGGATGGACGGCTGTTTGTTGCTCTGAATCCGCGCATCGCGGAGGCGATTCTTGGTAAGCGCCCCCACACCCGCATCGAGATGGCAGAAGTCCGCCAGCTCGAATCAGACCCGGCCCGCTTGATTCACCAGAGGCTTTGCGGCTGGATTGACCCCGGCAAGTCTGGGAAGGCTGAAATCGACACCCTGTGCGGCTATGTGTGGCCAGATGTGGCCGCAAACGCCAACACCATGAAAACCCGCAGGCAGACCGCCCGCAAGGCACTTGCCGAGCTTGCCGCCGTGGGTTGGACAGTGAGCGAGTACGCCAAGGGCAAGTGGGAAATCAGCAGGCCGAAGGCCCCGGCGTAACGCCACCCAACCCCCGTAGTAACGCCACCCAACCCCCGTAGTAACGCCACCCAACCCCCGTAGTAACGCCACCCGCCCCAATCCGAAAAACCCAGCACTGGCGAGGGTTTGCGGCCGATTCGCAAAATCCTTCCATGATCTATCCAAGATCATCCACTAGGCGCGGTACTTTTCGCCGCCCTTGAGGGCGTCAAAAGTCCTTGCCAAAGCTCCCAAAAGACAAGGCCGGGACAAGCCCGGCCAGACACACCCCCCCGCCGCCCGCCGCCCGCCCGCGCCGCCTTCATTCGTCCAGCGGGACAATGGACACCTTCACCCGGTAGCGTTTGGCCTCTCCCGCAGGTAGCGCAGCGGCCAGCTTGGCGAGCGTTTCGGCTGGCTTGTCGGTCGTGCTGGTGGAGCACATCGCCTCATACCCCGAACAGAAGCCATCAGAATCGCCTACAGCGGCTTTTTGGATGTTTTGGCTGCCTTGGGTTAGGGTTGGCAAAGAAAACGCGCCTATGGCCGTTTGCGGGCCTTCTGTGAGCATTGCCGGGACGGTCTTGGGCTTGCTTGTGCCGTTGATACCGAAAAATGCCGCCGCTAGGACAAGCAACAGACCACCGGCCACGATGAACGGGGCGCGGTTTGCCCGCCGTTTCGGCTGGATGGTTGGCAGATCGGGCGCGGCCTCGGTCTGGCCCTCGTCGAACAGGCCGGGTTCAAAGTCGATCTTGGCGGTTGTGCTCATGTCGGGACTCCCTCCTTGGGTGCGTCCAGCTTGGTGAAAAACTCATCGACGAAGCTGGACACTTCGACTTCCGAGAGTGGCGAAGGCTCAGGCGGCAAGCTGGCTTTCTCGCGTTGGCGGCATTCCTCCGCCGCCAGTAGGGCGCAGGCTTGCGGGCCTTCCTGCAAACGGATGCCGAGCGCGGCCAGCGCCGCGAGCATCGAGCGGCAGTGCTCTTGGGCGTAGCCGTCGCTCATGCTGTCGGTTGTCTGGCGTTCCCAGCTTTCCGGGCAATTCGGGTACAGGTAGCACTTGCGCCGGTACTCCGTCGCCCATGCCAGACGTTCAGCCAGAACGGGCGGCATGGTTGCCGCCGTGTCGGCTTGCGCGAAGAAGTAGCCGAGTCGCTTGGCTTCGGCCTGCAAGGCATCCAGTTGCAAGGCGTAATAGCTCGCCATCATGTGCCGCTGCACCTTGTCTGCAATCGGCATCGTGGCGATGTTGAGCGTGTCGATCATGGCAGCGCCCATCCGTAAGTGCCCTCATTCGGAACCGGGTAGGGGTAGCAAGCGCCTTTCTCGACCTTCCAGCCCTTGCCACTGCACCGGGCAAGCCGTTGCAGTTCGCCGGACTGGGCGAAGCGGTAGGCCGTTCGCCCTTCTGGCGTGTTGGCCCATGCCGCCGCCGCTTTCTCGTCCTTGGCTTCCGTGTAGCCCGCGCCGTATCCGGCTTGGTAGCCGGAATCCTTGCCGCTGCTGTGCATGTACCAGCCGAACAGGCCGACGCACAGGAAGGCCACGGCGATGCAGCCCGCCGCCCACTGCCACATCTGCTTTGCCGATGTGTTGTGCGCGACCTCTTGCGCTGCTGCTGCTACCGCTTGCGCCAAATCCGCCTTGGCTGCTTCCGCTGATGCTTTCACGGTTGCATCCGCCGTTACCTTGAAATTGACCAAGGTATCTTTGGCTGCTTGTGCTATCGCTTGCGGGAACTTCTCATACTGGCCTTGGTAGTGTTGCAAGGCCATGAGCACCAGCCACAGCGCATCATTGTTTTTCAGGCCGAGTGCATCCCGAACCCGGTAAAGACTTTGCCGCTCCGCGTCACTAGGTTGCCTGCCGAGCAGCTTTGCAAAGCTGTCGTCTAGGTCACTCATGGACTACGGCCTCCAATACCTTTTTGGCCTCGTTGCGCCACCGCGTAAGCTCCGCACGGTTGCCAATGGGCAATTCCTTGAGTGCTACCGCAATGCTCATGCGCTTGCTGTAAATGTCATCGCTCACACGGTCGGCCATGTCCGGGAATGTCACCGATTTCCCGCCGCGTTCCTCTACCGCCGTGCGCAGCTTGGAGCCGTTGTAAAGCTCGAACTTCTTTTCTTCCCCGAAGTGTCCATTGCGTACCACATGAACATCCGCATTCGGAATTGCGTCCATGTATTCCTTTAGCAGTTCGAGGCTATCCCGTTGGCGGTTAATCACCCACAGCGTGACCAGCTTCCGCTTGAGTTCTTCAAGCGTGCTATTCAGTGTTTCACCGTAGGCGCTCACGCCCTTGTTATTCCGTGCTGCCGTGTTGATTACCACGACGCTATCCGGCTTACTATCGCACAAGTTCACTAGCTGAATCCATCCGTCCGCCTCATCCAGATTGATAAGCTCCGTTTCCGTGCTTTCTTTATAGGCTTTCCATACGTCCGGGTTAGAGGTGTCAGACTCAATCAGCAAGACGCTTTCGCCGCGCTCTTGCAGGTAATCAACCGTTGCCATCGTGACAAGCGACTTGCCAACGCCGCCCTTGCTGCCACCGATCAGGTAAATGCTTTTCGCCATGTTGCTTACTCCTTAAATGTCGTCGCTGTCAGGTTTCGGGGTGAATGTCGCCTTTGATGTATCCGCAGGCTTCTTGACGGCGGGGCGGGGCGGGGGTGTGTCTCCCGGTGCTTGCACCGGGGCTTTTTTCGCTGGCTTTGCTCTCTGCAAGTAGCTCTTGAGCGTTGGGGTTGCGATGCTCAGACCTTCGCCGCGCAGCGTCTCTGAAATCTGGTCAAGCGTGTATCCACGCTTTTGCAAAGCGGCAATCTCTTTGGATAGCACGCGCACGGCCTCTTGCTTGCTGTGCTCCTGCTTCTTCTTTTCGACTGGCGGCATATCGCGCAGCTTCGATGCGATAGCCTCTAGCTGCTCTGTCGTGTATTTCATTCTGCTAACTCCTTTGCTTACTGGTTGCGGAGTTGACAGCATAGCGCCTTTTATGCTTGTTGCAAAGTGCATCCAGTACGCCTAAACTGCTGATATGATAGTAGAGCGGTTGAGCAATACAGGATGCGGATTGTCATACACATGGCTGCGCCATGTTCCTGCCAATCCCCGCCTGCCCATTCGGCGCTTCGCTTCTCACGGTCTGGCTCATCCTGCAAGGGGTGCCCCCTTGACCCCGGACAGTGCGGCGCTTTCGCTTCTTACTGTCCAAGACACACCCCCCGCCGCCCCCCGGCGAGAAGGAGACATGATGCCATTTGAAACGCAGGGGCCGGAACCGCTGGACGCCGTTATCAATGTACGGCTGACCGCAGCGGAGAAGGCCCGCTTGAAAGAGGATGCCGACCTTGCCGGATTGAGCATGTCGGAGCTTGTCCGCCGCCGCTACTTTGGCAGGCCGATCATTGCCAACGCCGATGCCGTAATGCTCAAAGAGCTACGCCGCATCGGTGGATTGCTAAAGCACATTCACAACGAGAGCGGAGGCGTTTACAGCAAGCAAACGGCTGAGGCGCTTGTGGCGCTCAAGGGCTATTTCAGGCAGATCAACGATGATCGTTAAGAAGGTTCCTAATCCGAAGAAGTCCGCGAGCAAGGCGCAGCGTATCGGCCAGCTTACCAACTATGTCCGCTCGCCTGAGTCAGAGAGTCCGCAGGAGAAGTGCCTTTATGCCGGTGCGCGTGGCTTTCTGATGGATGATGCCAAGAGCCAAACCGCTGAGATGATTGCCATCTCTCAGGAAGCGGTTAGGAGCAAGGACACCATCAATCACTATGTCTTGAGTTGGCGCGAAGGCGAGCAACCCAGCCCTGAGCAAGTGGAAGAAGCGGTAAGCATCTTTATGGATGAACTCGGGTGGAAAGACCATCAAGCCATCTATGGCCTGCATTCCGATACCGACAATATTCACCTGCACATCGTCATCAACCGGGTTCATCCTGAAACGCTCAAGATCGTTGAGAAGAACCGGGGTTTTGATATTGAACTGGCGCACAAGGCCATTGCCCGGATTGAGCACGCGCAAGGCTGGCAGCGTGAGCAAAACGGGCGCTATCAGGTGTTGGAAAACGGGGAGCTTGGCCGAGCGCCATACGACCCGGAAAAGCCGCGCCAGCCCGACCAAAAGAAGCGGGACATGGAGAACCGCACCGGGGAGAAGTCAGCCCATCGAATCGCCATTGAGGACGGCGCAGCGATCATCAAGCAGGCGCAAAGCTGGGAGCAGTTGCACCGCGAGTTAGCAGGCAAGGGGATGCGATACGAGAAAACCGGCAGCGGGGCAACCGTGTTTGTCGGGGATGTTGGCGTGAAGGCCAGCGACGTAGACCGTAACGCGAGCCTTGCCAAGATGCAGAAGCGTCTAGGCGAGTATCAGCCCGCGCCGCAGCGTCAGCAGGTTGCGCAGCGCGAGCCAGAGCCGATCAAGCCAGACGTGCCGGGATGGAAGGACTACATCACCGGGCGAAAGGCGCACTACGCGGAGAAGAACGCGGACAAGCTGGCACAGGACAAGCGGCAGGAGCAGGAGCGCAAGCAACTTGCCGAGCAGCAGAAGGCCCGCCGCGATGAACTCATGCGCGGCAACTGGAAGGGCAAAGGCGAAGTGCTCAACGCCATGCGCAGCGTGATTGCCGCCGAGCAGGCCGCAGAGAAAGCAGCTTTGAAAGAGAAGCACCAGAAGCAGCGCGAGCAGCACCGGCAGCAGTTCCGACCCTATCCCGACCTGGAGCAGTGGCAGCGGATGCAGAAAAGCCCGGAGCTTGCCGAGCAGTGGCGACACCGGGCCAGCGAGCCGCAGCGCATCGAGGGCGACCGCAGCGAGCCGCCGACACCGCGAGACATCCGCGCCTATCAGCCGGAAATCGTGGGCAAGCAGGTGCATTACAGCCGCAAGGAAGAAGCGGGGCCGGGCGGGGGTGTGTCTTTCGTGGACAAGGGCAAGAGCATCGACATTCACGACTGGCGCAACCGGGACAGCACGCTTGCCGCCTTGCAGCTATCGGCGCAGAAGTGGGGCAGCTTCACCGTAACCGGGAACGACGAATACAAGGCCATGTGCGCGAAGTTAGCAGCAGAGCACGGCTTCAAGATCACGAATCCAGAGCTTCAGGAGAGCATCCAGCAGGAGCGGCAGCGGATACAGCAGGAGAGGGCGCAGGCGATGAAATCGGAGCAGCTAAAGCAGTTCGAGCGGTACGCGGAAGCGGTAGGTGCGGAGCGTTACCGGGTAACGTCCATCAAGATGCAGGCAGACGGCAGGAAGCAAACCTTCATCCTCGACAAGAAGGACGGCATCACGCGGGGCTTCACACCGCAGGAGATCGAGCAGCGCACGCCGGAGATGCAGCGCCTACAGCGCCGGGGCGAAAACCTCTACTACACGCCGCTATCGGACAAGAAGCATCACATCCTCATCGACGACATGAACCGGGAGAAACTGGAGCGGCTTATCCGCGACGGCTACCAGCCCGCCGCCGTGCTGGAATCCAGCCCCGGCAACTATCAGGCCATCATCACCGTGCCGAAGCTGGGGACGGCCCACGATAAGGACGTTGGCAACCGCCTGAGCGATGCCCTGAACCGCGAATACGGCGACCCGAAGCTATCGGGAGCCATCCACCCGCACCGCGCACCCGGCTACGAGAACCGCAAGCCCAAGCACCAGCGGGAGGACGGCAGCTATCCCGAGGTGCGTTTGCTCAAGGCCGAGCGCCGCGAGTGCGTCAAGGCGCTGGCCTTGTCCAGCCAGATCGACGCCGAGTATCAGCGGCAAGCCGCCTTGAAGGCGCAGCAGCCCGAGCGCAGCAAAGCTAAGCCCGCCTTGGAGCTTGCAGCGGCCAGCGGCAGCGCGATCGACGCCTATCAGCGGCATTACCGCGACGTGCTCAAGCGGCAGCGTGGCGGCGAGGTGGACTTGTCCCGCTTGGATTCCATGATTGCCGTGCGTATGCGTGTCACCGGCCACGATCAAGCGGCCATCGAGGGCGCTATCCGCCAGTGTGCCCCGGCCACCCGACAGAAGGACGAGGGGCGCGACTGGAACGACTACGCGCAGCGCACCGCCCGCTATGCCTACAGCGCCGCAGGCGACCGGCAAGCCGCCGACCTGGGCAAGTACCGGCAGCAATGGGAAAAGCTGGAAGGGCGGGAGCCAGTACGCCAGCAGGAGCAGGCCAAGGCGCAGAAGATCGAGCGCGACAACTCGCCGGGAATGAGTCTCTAGCGTTGCGCGGTGGTTGTGATATACTTGTATAGCGTTTTCAGAATAGGAGCCGAAACATGCTTGCAATCCGACTGCCCGCCGAAGTGGAAACCCGCCTTGAAGCACTGGCGCAGGCCACAGGGCGCACCAAGACTTTCTATGCCCGCGAAGCCATCCTTGAGCACTTGGATGACCTCGAAGATTTGTACCTTGCAGAGCAACGCCTGATCGACATTCGCGCAGGCAAAACCCAAACCGTGCCACTCGAAGAAGTGATGAAACGCTATGGCGTGGAAGGTTGAACTCGACCCAGCCGCCGAGCGCGAGCTAGGCAAGATCGACCCGCAGACCGCCCGCCGCATCCTCGCTTTTTTGCATGGCCGCGTCGCCCAGCTCGACGACCCGCGCAGTATTGGCGAAGCCCTCAAAGGCTCCAAACTGGGCGCCTTCTGGAAATACCGCGTTGGGGATTGGCGAATCATCGCCAGCATCGAGGACGGTGCTTTGCGCATCCTCGTTATGCGCATCGGCAATCGTAAGGAGGTTTACCGCCAATGATCGAATACAGCTACAAGATCGACCCCCGCCCCGCCGACCTTGGCGGCGGGTGGCGGTTGCGCCTGTTGGAAAGCGGCGAGGAAGTCGGCGGCGGAGTGTTCCCGTTGTCCGAGTACGCCACAGCAGAGAACGCAGAGGAAGCGGCCAGCTACGCCTATGAGGACGCCTTGGCCGAGGCTTCGGCGTGGCTGGCATCGAGGGGCGAAAATTGAGCGGCGCGGCAGGGGATTGCGGCCCCGGCAGCGCCTAACCATAACCGTTCTAAACAGGAGAACAGCATGGCTTTGGACATTATGGCGGCCTTCACCAATGAGCCGCCAGAACTTGATTTCATCTGGCCCGGATTCTTGGCCGGAACCGTGGGCGCACTTGTCGCACCTGGTGCAACTGGCAAGAGCTTTTTTGCTCTTGAAGCGGCTATGTCAATCGCTTGCAGTGTGGCAGGCGGCGACCTTGTAGGACTGGCCCCGGCGCACACCGGGCGCGTGGTTTATCTCGCTGGCGAAGATCCACAGCCCGCCCTTGTGCGGCGTGTCCACGCCATCGGCCAGCACCTCAACCAGTTGGCCCGCGAAGCCATCGCCGAGAACCTGATGCTTGAGCCGATCATGGGCAAGCGGTTGAACGTGATGGACGAGGCGCACTTGCGTCGCGTCATCGACTACAGCGCAGGGGCGCGACTGATTGTGCTGGACACCTTGAGCCGCATTCACAGCCTCGACGAGAACAGCAATGGCGACATGGCCCACCTTGTTTCCGTGTTGGAACACATCGCGGCAACCACCGGGGCGGCTGTCCTGTACCTGCACCACGTCAACAAGGGCAGCGCCCGCGACGGCCAGACCGACCAGCAGCAGGCAGCGCGGGGCGCGTCTGCCCTGATCGACAACGCCAGATGGTGCGGCTATGTCGCCAA
>NZ_JAQTTX010000074.1 GCF_028710545.1 Halothiobacillus sp.
GGTCGGCAAATAGGTCGGTCTTAATGGCGCTGCGTCGTTTCATTGGAAGCAAAAGAGATGGTGGTCAGATGAATCGAATTTTACCGGATGCTGTGGGGAATGGATGGGGTTTTTCGAGGTGCCCCTTTCATAATCAAAGCCAAGCTAAAGCGTTGTTTGAACTCTTTGCCTTCTAGCAAAACAACACGATAGGAATAAGCCAATACCGAAGAAATTTTCCTTAATTGCGCGTCAATTTCAGCCAACTCTGGATAATACTTAACTATTACTTGCCAATCTTCTTCAAGTGGATCGGCTTCATGCGAAGCATTTGTAGATTCATCATCAAAAATGTTATCTGAGTCGTTATTTACGCCACGCTGTTCGTCGTAGTTTTTGCGTTTAATCGGGTCTAACAACACATTACGCGCTTCATTGAGCTCGGCCATTTTCCTGCTGGCTTCTTCCTCGTTGCCATGGTTACGATCTGGGTGATAGCGCTGAGCCAATACCCTGTAAGCGGCGCGTATAACGCTCTCTTCAGCGGATGGCGCAAGGCCAAGAATAGCGTAGTAATCTTTCGTGGCGTCCATAGTGAGATTTGCCCTGTATCCGTGATGATTTTTTGGTTTGGTAACACACCTATGAGCAAATCAAAGAGGGTGTGGCGCGTCTTGGTGGCGATTCAAGAACCGCCTAAAAGTTGATTGGCCAAACTATATCAAACTACTTGTAACTAAATTTCAACGATTTTTTGACTTCGGATGTGCGGCATCATCTATTCACTGCGCACGCCGCCCCGCGCCCCCATCCCCCAGCCTCGAAAGAAAAAGAATTCTTTCTACCGCCTCCCACCACCACCACGATGACACAGGCATAGCCTAGAGCTATGACACCTAGCCATGACACTTCGCGATCAGATGGGCAACAAAGCGCCGCCAGCATGAGCCGATTACCTATGACACCTATGACAAAAACTATGACACTCAGTCACAAAAAAGCACAAAAAAAAGCCACACAAGGCGGCTTTGGTTTGGTTTTGAGTTTCGATTGAATCAATGAAAATCAATCACTTATATGGTGCGCCCGACTGGATTCGAACCAGTGACCCCAGCCTTCGGAGGGCTGTACTCTATCCATCTGAGCTACGGGCGCATTTTTTGTCCGCGCATCATAGCCTCAAGATCTTGCACTGTCCACAGATAAAGCTTGGCGCCGCCCACAATATTTTGTGCTAACTATATGTATTTAATCGTTTTTATGTGCAAGAAATAAATCCTGGAAAACGTTCGGCCAAATGGACCACACGGGATTGATTTCAGATTCAGGCGTCATTTATCTGCATCATTTTTGGCAGGTGTCCTGTTTGAAGTGGCAACACATTCACGGCGGTGCTCATGATTTGGTGCTTGAGACAGATTTGCCTTCGCCGTCGCCATCAATATCACACAGGACAGGATCATCCGCAGCCGCTTGGCGGGCGACCCACCCGATATCCACCGCTCGCCCCGGGTGACTCATTTCCGAAACTCACATAAATCAAAAGGTACAGAAAGTAATACGCTCGGAATCTATGGTATAAAAAGACATGTAATCGTTGTCCGGCCTTACCTGGCATTCGCCCGGAGGCCGGTCAAGGTGCCGCGGAGATAACTTATGGACACTTATGGCTATATCCGGCAACGCGATCTGATGATCGAGCGTCAAATACGGGCGCGTGGCGTCACCTCGCCCTTGGTTCTTGATGCCATGCGCGAGGTACCTCGTGAAGTTTTTCTGCCCGAAAAACTCAGGGAGTTCGCTTATGAAGATACCCCACTCCCGATAGCAGGCGGGCAGACCATCTCACAGCCCTATATTGTCGCCATGATGATCGATGCACTGGATTTGAAGGGAGGCGAAAAGGTACTGGATATTGGCACCGGCTCGGGCTACGCCGCTGCGGTTTTATCCCGAATCGCTGCCGAGGTATACAGCGTCGAGCGTGTCGCCGAATTGGCTGAGCAAGCGAAAAGCCACATTGGCGGCCCACGGTTTTGGCAATGTGCATGTGTTGCAGGGAGATGGCACACAGGGCTGGCCCGCACACGCGCCTTATGACGCCATTGTCGTCGCGGCAGGTGGCCCGAAAATTCCCGACTCATTGAAAAGCCAGCTCAAAGTGGGAGGGCGATTGGTCATGCCCGTCGGTTTGGATCACTATAGCCAGGAGTTGGTACGCTGCACCCGTGTTACCGAGCATAAGTACAAAATCGAGGAACTCGCGGATGTCCGCTTCGTCCCTTTGTTGGGCGAGGAAGGATGGCAACCGGGAAAGCCTGAACCCGAGGTTCAAACCCAAACCTCGGCGCCACTCAAATCAGAAGAGACAAGAATTGCCGAGGCCATTGCAGAAGCCTGCGAACCCTTTGCGCGCATCAACTCTGCCGACCTGACGCCGCTTCTCAACCGAATCGGCGATGCCCGGGTCGTTCTGCTGGGCGAGGCATCTCACGGCACGTCCGAGTTTTACCGGATGCGTGCCCGGATCACTCAGGCTCTTATCGAGCAGAAAGGTTTTTCCTTCGTGGCCATTGAGGGTGATTGGCCGGATGCCGCACGCGTCGATCACTATGTTCGTCACGCCGAATACCCGCCCTCGGAATGGACGGCTTTCGCCCGCTTTCCCACCTGGATGTGGAGAAACGAAGAAGTCCGATCCTTTGTCGACTGGCTGCGTGAGCACAACTCACATCTGGATCAGGGTAAAAGAGTGGCCTTTCACGGGCTTGATCTGTACAGCCTGTTCAACTCGATCCGCTCGGTACTCGAGTATCTGGAACAGGTAGACCCCGAGACGGCTGAAGTGGCTCGACAACGTTACGGTTGCCTGACACCGTGGCAGCGCGACCCTGCCGCCTATGGTCACGCGGCGATCACCGAACGCTACCGGACCTGTGAGCATGATGTGATCACCATGCTCAAGGAATTGCTGGGCAAGCAGCAGGCCTATGCAGAACATGATGGCGAGCGTTTCCTAGATGTTGTGCAGAATGCCCGTCTGGTCGCCAATGCCGAACGTTATTACCGAATCATGTACTACGGTTCGCGCAATTCCTGGAACCTGCGTGACAATCACATGTTCAAGACGCTCGAAAGCCTGCTGTTGCACCACGGCCCCCAAAGCAAGGCCATTGTGTGGGCGCACAATTCCCATGTCGGGAATGCAAAGGCAACGGAAATGTCTTTACGGGGTGAGTTCAACATCGGACAACTCTGCCGGGAACATTTCGGCAACGATGTTTACTCCATCGGCTTTGGCACAGATACCGGTACTGTGGCGGCCGCCTCCAACTGGGACGCTCCCATGGAGGTCATGGATGTACGTCCCTCTCTGCGCGACAGCTATGAGCGGCTGTGTCATGAATCGGCCGTTCCCCAGTTCCTTCTACCCTTGAGACATTCGTCACGACCCGCGCTTATCGAGAAGCTGAAATCGCCCCGTCTGGAACGCGCGATCGGCGTTATTTACCGCCCGGACAGTGAACGCCAGAGCCATTATTTCCAGTCAACGTTAACAGAGCAGTTTGACGAATACATCTGGTTTGACCGAACCTGCGCTGTAACGCCACTGGATTCCCATCTCCTCTCTGGACTACCAAACACCTATCCATTCGGACTTTAGAGTAGCCGCCATGCGCTGCCCGGAGGTAGCCACCTTATGGATTTAAATTACATCTTTACCAAGCTGGCATGGATGCGCGCCCAGCAGATATGGCCGAATGGATTACGGTATTTGTGGACCGATGCGTTTGGTGTGGTGCTACTGACTTCCCTGTATGCCGAAACCGGCGAGCGACATTTTCTGGATGAGGCCGAATGGCTCGTGGATGAAGTCGAGCGCGTTTTGGGGCGTCCACGGGGTATCCGTATTGGCGAAGCCCCTGACCGGGATGGACAGTACTTTCATTATCTCGCCATGTGGTTATTCGCCTTGGCCACACTGAGCAGGCACCTGCCGGAATACCGGCAACGGGGTATCAGTCTCGTTCATCAGATACACGATCCGTTCGTGCAACCCGGACGGGGTGTGTTCTGGAAAATGACAGAAGATCTCAGCCTCCCATATCCTGGTTATGGTTTCGGTGCATTGGACGCATTCGACGGCTATCTTGCCTACCGACTGCTCGATGAACGGGCATTGGCACGAGAAATCTCAACCATGTCGCAACTGATTGAGCAAATGGCACCCACCCTTTCAATTTCTCAGGATCTGGGTTTGGGCATGATGCTCTGGATGAGCCATTTTTTCCCGGAGGAGCACTGGGCACGCATCCAACGCGCGAGATGTCTGGATATGCTTGACCGCATGTGGGTTGAGAAGGGATATTTCTGCCGGGAGCCGGGCTATCCGCAGGTCAAATTCGCGTTTACCAATTACGGCGTATCCATTGGATTGCAGGCCGTCAACGCGATGCCCGAACGTGTGCAGAAGTTGCACGACTTCTTCGAGCACTATCACTCGGGCGACAACTATGACTATGACGCCATCACGCACGTCATGGCCTGCTCCGCGCATTTCCCAGGCTATCTAATCAATGGATTTCAACCAAGAGGAGTTACCTCCAGCCATTCAGATTGACTCAGGAGGCTGGCTTGCATTGCCGGCACCCGGCCCTTGCTTGAAATAGTGGCATCAACCAGTAATAGCAGTCGGCAGATGAGCCAGAATCTCTTCTGCACTGTGTTTTGAGAGATCCTTGTCAATTTCCATAATCAACTTGGACATGACAGCCTTGTCCAGATTGGGTCGAATCAGACCAAGAAAATGAGGCGGGGCAATCAGGTATAACTGATCGTAATCAGCACCCTGTATTTTGAGAAAATCGGCAACTTCCTTGGCGAAGCGAATGCCCTCCTCTTGCTTGGGAGACACCTTCTCATCCATGCCGAATTTGCTCTGCATATTAGCCACACTGGACATGCCCGGTGCATCGCTGGCCAACTGATTTTCATGTTGGCGCGATTCCGGATGAAGAAAATCTTTGATTTCCACCAATGCCAATGAATGGGCGGGTACGTCTCGACGAGCAAGGCCACGCTCAACCTCCATATTTTCAACGCGGAAGATGCGCGCACGCGCTGCATCGGCGACAACAACCCATGTGTTCATAATCAGTACTCCAGACTATGTAAGGATTTATAAGCATACTGCATCCTGCATTGATCGGGATATTTGCAGTTATCACGCAGGAAAATGATCGACTGGAAGGCGGAACAAGGTTATCAACAGAATCTGTGGATAACCCTGGGCATAAAGTCAGTCCGTCTTTACTTCATCAAGTGTTTATCGGTTCTGGTTATTTTTACGCCAACATGACCAGTACAAACAAAACAATTATCAATCAAAGAGTTGGCGAATCAATATAAATTCCACCTGACAATCTGAGCGGAACTGGACGGGATTACCCCGAGCACTTCCGCTCTGTGCATAGTTTTGGTGCTGTCAAGAAAAAAACTGCATCAAAATCGATTTTTTCGCTTTACTTTTCACCAATGAGTTCGATGGGGTAACCATCAGGGTCGGCCACGAAAGCGATGATGGTGCTGCCCGCGTTCATCGGTCCGGCTTCACGCAGAACCTTTCCACCCTTTTCCTTGATTGCGTCGACGGCTGCATAGACATCCGGCACCTCGATGGCGATATGGCCGTATCCCGTGCCGATATCGTAGGTGTGATCGCCCCAGTTATACGTGAGTTCGAGCACTGTGTGGTCGGCTTCGTCACCATAACCGACGAAAGCCAGGGTGAACTCACCGGCCGGGTAGTCCTGGCGACGCAGAAGCTTCATGCCCAGTACGTCGGTGTAAAAGCGGATGGATGCGTCCAGATCACGGACGCGCAACATGGTGTGCAGCATTCTCATTGTGTTTGTTCCTCTTTCTGTTTGTCTAATCGGCGATTCCAGATCAATTATCCAGATTTAATTATCCAGATTAATTATCAAGGCCGCGCTTGAGATCACGGATGATGTCGATGGGGTCTTCAAGGCCGATCGCCAAGCGCACGAGCCCATCGCGGATGCCTGCTTCTTCACGCTGCTGAGGCGTGAGTCGGCCGTGCGTGGTGGTGGCCGGATGGGTGATGGTCGTTTTGGCATCGCCCAGATTCGCCGTGATCGAAATCATCTGCGTTGCATTGATCACCCGCCATGCCGCCGCCTGCCCGCCTTCGACCTCAAAGGATACGATCGCGCCCGGGCCTGACTGCTGCTTGGAGATGATATCCGCTTGCGGGTGGTTGGACAGCCCGGGGAAGTATACGCGCTTGACCCGAGGATGCGCCGCGAGAAAATCCGCCACGGCGCTGGCGTGGGCGCAGTGCGCTTTCATGCGCAGGGCCAAGGTTTCCAGACCTTTTGCAAAAATCCAAGCGTTGAACGGCGACATGGTGGGGCCGCAAGTTCGCAAGAATCCGCGCACTTCCTCACCCACCTGGGTCTTATTGCCAACGACGGCGCCACCGATGGCCCGGCCTTGTCCATCGAGAAACTTCGTGGCGGAATGGATGACGATGTCGGCACCCAGTGCCAACGGCTGCTGGAGTATGGGCGTGCAGAAGCAATTATCCACGATCAGGCCGGCGCCATGCTGATGCGCCAGATCTGCCAGCCGGGCGATATCAACCACTTCGGTCAAAGGATTGGATGGGCTTTCCACGAACACCCAACGGGTCAGGTCCGTGATGGCGGCTTCCCACTGCGCCCAGTCGGTCAAATCGACCCATTTGACCTTCAGGCCGAATTTGGCGAGGTATTTGTTGAACAGCACGGAGGTGGTGCCGAATACCTGCCTGGCCACGACCACTTCATCGCCCGCCGAACACAAGGCCATGAACGTACTGAGAATGGCTGCCATGCCGGAACCGGTCGCCACGCAGGATTCGCCCCCTTCAAGGGCCGCCAAGCGATCTTCGAACACCTTGGTCGTCGGGTTGGTAAACCGCGCGTAGATATTGCCGGGCTCGGCACCGGAAAAACGGGCCGCAGCCTGCTCGGCCGATTCGAACTGAAAGCTCGACGTAGTGAAAATCGGCTCGCCGTGTTCACCTTCGTTGGTGGGATGGTGGCCGACACGAATCGCCCGGGTTTGGGGCTGCCACTCTGGGTCTTCAATTCGGTTCATTTTTGATCCTCATTTTTGGTTCTCGATGGGGAAATCGAAATAGGCATTGATCTGCGTGTCCAGTTCGGTCAGCAGCGCTAAAAGATGATGTGTCGGTTCGGCGTAGGTGGCGAACTGATACTCGGCCAGCGGCGCAATGTTGCATGGCGCGGCCAGATTGAGTTCGTGCTCGATCGTCTGCTGCATACGCGGTAGAAAAACCCACTCCAACCAAGCGTGAAACGCCAGCGTATCAAAACAGAACGGCGCGGTACTGGCCAAGGCGGCATCAGTGGGACGCTCGGTGTTCAGGCCGATTTCGCGCAAGGTGCGGGCAATTTCATCGAGCAGGGAAAAAAGCTCGGGCGCACTTGGCGTTTTCGATGACATTATCGCTCCCCCCATCCTCTGAGCGCGCTTTTAATGAATTCGCGGTGCTGCATTGGATTCTTCGTTTTCATCTTCGGAGTCTGCCCAGAACAAACGGTGCGGAATCCACTGTCCACGTCCGATTTGGGCCGCATGGAACAAGGCATGGCTGGTGTATTCCTGCGCTTCATGGATGGCGTTCACGTAATCTGCATCCGTGGCCTGGGCAATCAGACCCGCAATGGCGGACGCCAGCGTACAACCCGAACCGTGGAATTCACCCGGTAAGCGCTCGTAGGTGAATTTTCTGGGCGGTTGATGGCGGGAGAACAACCAATTTTCGACCTCCGTACTCTGTTCGTCGCCGCCCTTGAGCAGAACATATTCCGGCCCCATGTCGAGCAACGCCTGTCCACGCGCATCCAGATCATTGGCGGGAATGTGCGCCAACTTGACCAAGGCTCTGGATTCGTAGGCATTGGGCGTCAGAATGGTCGTCAACGGCAGAAGCAGGTTGATCATCGCCTTCGCCACATCTTCGTTGGCCAGTGTTCCGCCGCCGCCGGCAATCAAAACCGGATCGAGGACGACGGGAATATCCGGATAATCCTTGAGAATACTGTGAATCACCTCGACCAGCGCCACGCTGCCGATCATGCCGATTTTGATGCATTGCACGGGCATGTCTTCCAGCACGGCGCGCGCCTGTTCGATCACGAGGCTCGAATCGGTCGGCACGAAGCGTCTCACGTTCACCGTGT
>NZ_JAQTTX010000075.1 GCF_028710545.1 Halothiobacillus sp.
TAACGTTGATACAGAATGCGGGCACTTTGCACACCGGGCGCGGAACGGATGGCCTGCATGTTTTCGTCCGTCGGCGCTATTTTCCATTCGGGGCCGAGGCGGACGACAGCCTTGGCCAAGCCGGAATAAACGCGGCAACTCACAGGGACACCTTCAACGCGCATGGGGCGCATAAGCTCGATGAGCGCCTGCGCCTCGGCGGCATCACAGTCGGCGGACAGCGCCAGCAAAATCCCGCGTGCCTTTTCCAGTCGCGCCTGTTCCAATAGAAGCAGGCGTTTGCAGCGTACCCGTATGCCGCCGCTGAAGTTATCGAATACCGCATCGCCTTCGACGATCACCAGTTGGTCACGCTCAACCTGTGCGCTGATCCGGTCGATTTCATCGCCGGTGATACGAACTTCACAGCGGCCTTCGCCATCATCGAGCGTCAGGAACAACTGCCGATCGCCGTTTTGCTGGCGCACGATCCGCTCGGCGATGTTCAATCCCGCGACTGTGACCGGCACGCCTTTAGGGAACGTGCCCGGCGCCGGAATATCCAGCTTGTCGAGCAGGCCCGATAGCGTGTCGGATACCAGACTTTTGAGTTCGTCGCGGAAGGCGTGAATCGGGTGCCCGGTGAGGTACAGCCCCAGGGTGTCCTTTTCCTTGCGCAACTGTTCGGCATCTGGCCAGGGTTCGAGCTGTGGAATCGGCACGCGGATGGCCGTTTCCGGCGCATCAAACCCGCCGAACAGATCACCCATGCCCGCAGCCTCGGCCGCCTGAATCTGGCTTGCCGCCTTCATGGCATCGGGGATATGCGCGAACAGACTGGCGCGATTCGGCCCCAAGGTGTCCAATGCGCCCGCCAGCACCATCGCTTCGAGCACGCGCTTGTTCAGTGCCTGGCTGCCGACGCGCTGGCAGAAGTCGTTCATATCGACAAACGCGTCCCCGGCCTCGCGGGTCTCCACGATTTTCTGGATCACGCCCTCGCCCACGCCCTTGATGGCGCCCAAACCGTAGACCACGGTCTGCTCATCCAGTGCCTGGAACTTGTAGGCGCAGTGATTCACATCCGGTGGGATGACTTTAAGCCCCATGCGCTGGCATTCGCCGATCAAACCGACGATCTTATCCGTGTTGTCCATATCGGCGGAAAGCACGGCAGCCATGAAGTGCGCCGGGTAGTGCGCCTTGAGCCAAGCCGTTTGATAGGCCACGAGCGCGTAGGCGGCCGAGTGCGATTTGTTGAAGCCGTAACCGGCGAACTTTTCCATCAAATCGAAGATGTAACCGGCCTGCTCCGGGTTCACTTGCTTGGATTTTGCCCCCTCCAGGAAAATTTCCCGCTGCTTGGCCATCTCCTCGGGTTTTTTCTTGCCCATCGCCCGCCGCAGCAAGTCCGCGCCGCCCAGCGTGTAGCCCGCCAGAATCTGCGCGATCTGCATGACCTGTTCTTGATACACGATGACGCCGTAGGTCGGTTTGAGCACCTCGGTGAGCCAGGGATGCAGGTACTCGATCTTCTGCTCGCCCTTTTTGCGCAGGATAAAGTCGTCCACCATGCCCGATTGCAATGGGCCCGGCCGGAACAGCGCCACCAAGGCGATGATGTCTTCGAAGGTATCCGGTTGCAGACGGCGAATCAGATCCTTCATGCCGCGCGATTCAAGCTGGAAAACCGCGGTGGTTTCGCAGCGCTTAAGCAGGTTGAAGCTGGGCTTGTCATCCAGCGGGATGGCGCTGATATCGACCGGTGCCTTGCCGAGTGCCTTGCGCGTGGCATTGATCGACCTCAGAGCCCAGTCGATGATGGTGAGGTTGCGCAGCCCCAGAAAGTCGAACTTGACGAGGCCAACGGCTTCGACATCATCCTTGTCGAGCTGGGAGGCGGCCGACGCACCGTTCGATTCGCAGTACATCGGCGTGAAGTCGGTCAGCTTGCTCGGCGCGATGACCACGCCACCGGCATGCTTGCCGACGTTTCGGGACAACCCCTCCAGCGCCATACCCATATCGACGATGGCCCGGACTTCCTCGTCGCGCTCGTACAGATCACGGAATTCCTGCGAAAACCGTTCCTGTTCTTTCTGTGAACGTTCGGTGCGGCCCAAAGCGTCTTCGAGCGTCACATCCAGCCCCGGCTTCATCGGAATGAGCTTGGCAATCCGATCGACAAAACCGTAGGGATAGCTCATCACCCGCCCGACATCCCGCACCACCGCTTTGGCCGCCATGGTGCCATGCGTGGCGATCTGCGAGACCGCCGCACGGCCGTAGCGCTCCGCTACATAATCGATGACCCGGTCGCGCCCCTCCATGCAGAAGTCGATATCAAAATCGGGCATCGATACCCGCTCGGGGTTCAAAAAGCGTTCGAACAGCAGATCATAGGGGATCGGGTCGATATCGGTAATCAGCAGCGCCCAGGCCACCAGCGAACCCGCACCGGAACCGCGCCCCGGCCCCACGGGAATGCCCTGGCGCTTTGCCCACTGGATAAAGTCGGCCACGATGAGAAAGTAGCCCGGGAAGCCCATCTGGATAATCACGTCGAGTTCGATATTGAGCCGTTCCCGATATTCCGCATGCTTCTCGGCGGGCACACGCTCGAACCGATGCTCCAGGCCCTGCTCGCTCAGCGTGCGCAGGAAATCGGCTTCCGTTTCACCATTGGGCGTCGGGAAGTTGGGCAAAAAATTCTTGCCGAGCTGCAAGGTGACGTTACAGCGCTCGGCGATTGCGAGGCTGTTCTCGATCGCTTCCGGAATGTCGGCGAACAGCGCCTGCATTTCATCGGCGGGACGCAGGTATTGAAGCTCGGTGTAATCGTGCGGACGGCGCGGGTCATCCAGTGTCCGCCCCTGCTGGATACACACCCGCACTTCATGCGCTTCGAAGTCTTCCCGATCGAGAAAACGCACATCGTTGGTGGCCACCACGGGCAACTGCGCCTGTTCGGCCAACTCGACGGCGGCGTGCAGATACTTTTCTTCGTCCGGGCGACCGCAACGGGTCAGTTCAAGATAGAAGCGATCAGGAAATCGTTCGGTCCAAAATTTGAGTGCCGCCTTGCGATCCTTTGCCTTGCCGTGCAGCAATAACTGACCGATTTCCCCCAGATGCCCGCCACTTAAGGCAATCAGCCCCGCACATTGTTCCTGCGTGAGCCAATCGCGCCGCAGCATGGGGCGACCATCAATCTGCCCTTCGCAATAGCCGCGAGAAAGCAATTCGGTCAGATGGCGAAACCCCAGGTTGTTCTGGGCCAGAAGCACCACGCGGTACGGATTACTGCCCGGCTCATCCACAACCAGGCAATCGGCCCCAAGAATCGGCTTGATGCCGCTTTTGCGTGCCGCCTCGTAAAACTTGACCATCGCAAACAGATTGGCCTGATCGGTCAACGCGAGTGCAGGCAAACCACGCTCTTTGGCGGCAGCCAGCATCGGTTTGATGCGCAAGGTGCCATCGACAAGCGAGAATTCGGTGTGCAGGTGCAGGTGAACAAAACTCATGCAGCGAATTTTTCCATAAAAGCCATAAAAAGACAGGTGCCTGAAATATCAAAGCCAGAAAGAAAGCATGTGTAGCGTTGCAACGATATGCCCAAAAACGATCCAGCCCGTTTAGATGGCTCTAGAACTGCACATCGGGCAGATCGGCAACAACGCGTACCCGTCAAAGGCGAATTTTCAAGGCGGTATTGTTTCATGCCAGCAACACGAAGCGCCGGTTTTTTTCACATACCCATTCGGGAAATCATAAAAAAATCGTATGCTGCCCTCTGTGTTGGGTACTTTATGTGTTTTTGGATCGAATGACGGCGGCGCCTCGTGCCTTTTCGTCGATCCCACAGCCCATCGCGAGTTGAACGGAACGGCGCGCGCTACTGATTGAGTTCCCCGCAGGAAACCCCAAAGCCGCCACCCTAGCAGCCTGTTTTTGTTTACCCCTGACCTTCGAGAGCGTGCAGATGTTTCGCCGAAACACGGTTTCCCCCGTTTCCCCTTTTTCCTTCCGCCCAATCCCATTATCCAGTTGGTCCTTCCGCTGGATAATGGGATTGGGCTTGCTCATCCTGTCATTGACGATGGCGGCACATGAGGCCTTCGCCTTTGGTTTCCAGGATGCCGTCATTCAGGCCAAACAACTCGCCAGTCAATCCTACTCGCCCGACCCGCAAATCCCGGAAGCGCTGAGTCAAATCGATCAGAACACATTCGAGCGCATTGCCATCAAACCCAGCGCATCCCTGTGGCAAACAGCCCGTTTCGGCATCGATCCGATTTCTGCCGGGTATATCTACGATCAACCGGTCGATCTGTACGAAGTCACGCCCGACTCCGTCGCGCCAATCATGTTCGACAAAAACAAGTTCGACTGGCCCAGCCAGGCCTTTGCACAGACCGTACCGGCCAACCTCGGATTCGCCGGATTTTCCGTTCACTACCCGCTCTCGGGGCAAGATGCACGCGATGTGATGCTGACCTTTCTCGGCGGGGCTCAGTTTGGTGTGGTCGCGGCCAATCAGGTGCCGGGCGCGCATGCACGCGGCGTGGCGATCGATACCGGTTTGCCGCAGGGTGAGCAATTTCCCCGTTTCACCAAGTTCTGGCTGGTCCGCCCGAACCCGAGCGACCTGCAACTCACCATTTACGCCCTGCTCGATGGAAAATCCCTGACCGGTGCCTACGAGTTCGTGATTCGCCCGAACGGCTCTCGTGTGGACGTTCATGTCACGGCGTCCCTGTTCCCTCGAACGGGCATCAGCCGTTTGGGTCTGGCGCCGTTATCGACCATGTATTTTTACGGCCAAACCGGTCAGCGCCCGGCGGGTCAATGGCGACCGGCAGCCTATGAATCCGATGGCCTGCTCATGCACACCGGTGAAGGCGACTGGGTATTTCGCTCATTGCAAAATCCTGCGACTTTGCGGGTGAGCGAATTTGCGGCGGATGGCATTCGCGGATTCGGCTTCATGCAGCGCCAAACCCGTTTCTGTCAGTTCGAGGATGCCATTGCACGCTTTGAGCGCCGCCCCTCGCTGTGGGTCACCACGGAGGCGGGTTTTGGCAAGGGAAAAATCGTTCTGGTTCAGATTCCGACCAACAGCGATCTCCACGAGAATCAGATTGCGTTTTTCCAGCCAACCGAGGTTGTGGATACCGCCCATCCCGTCTCCTTTGCCTACACACTGAGTGCGGGCAACAGTGATGTGGCGCAAGAACCGCTGGCACAGGTTCGCCGCCCCTTGATTGGCACAGTTAAACTTAAAGCTGATGACAAAAACGAAAAAGCCTATCGCATTAATCTTGATTTTTCCGGCGGGCGCCTGGGTTCACTGGCCAGCAATGAGCCGGTCATCGCCCAAATTGATACTTCCGGCACTGCCAATATTCAGGAACAGGCGGTCATTCCCTTGCCCGAAGCGGGACACTGGCGTTTATCCATGTTGCTGGTTCCCACGGGCAAATCTGTCGTCACCATCGATGCATCGTTGGCTCTGAACAAAAAGATCATCTCCGAAACATGGCGATATGATCTCCCTTCCGATTTGACACGCTTCGGACAGATGAAATGAACGACACGTCACCCGAAGTCAGCCCGGCACCCGACAACACTCAGTGCGAATACCCGGTCGCCATCTGCGGCCAGTTGCGCTGGTTGCAGCGGCGCGTGTTCTATCAGTTCCTACAAACTGGTTGCCCGACGATCGATCTGCAAGCGAATCTGGATATTGAAGACAATCAGGCCGATCTACGCCAGCGCCTTGCCGTCCCGATTCCCGAACTGTGCGCCATGCCACCGATCCTGCGTGGCAGCGTCAAACACGCCCATCCCAACACCAAACACAACCAAAAGCCGTCATGACCGATTTCGTCCTGCCTTCGACAAAAGATGCCTTTCGCCGCATCGCTCTGGTACGCCGGTGGGTTTTTACCGCGTTTGTGTTGCTACAGACCGCGCTTGGCATCTGGGGGATGATTCTCGTTCTGCCGTATCACGGCTCGACGACCATTGAAAAGGCCATCCTGATTACGTTCATCCCGCTGTACGCCTTCGTGGCCGCGGGTTCGTGGATGGCGCTGTTCGGTTTTTATCTGCGGCGGCGGTATAAAAACAGGGGTGATGCACACAGCCTCATGAGCCGCTTTGCCGACCGGCTACCCACAACCGGGCTCGTGAAAACCGCCGTCGCCCTGCCGATTTATCACGAGGACGTCGAGCGCGTCTTTCGCGGCCTGCGCGCCAGCATCGAATCGGTACTGGCAACCGGTCATGGCGAGATGTTCGAATTCTTCATTCTCTCGGATAGCCGCGATCCCGAAATCTGGCTGGAAGAACGGGCCGCCTGGCTCGCACTGTGCAACGACCTTGATCTGCATGGCCGGGTGCACTACCGTCGCCGCCGAGTGAACCTGAAGGCCAAAACCGGCAACGTATCGGATTTTCTGCGCCGATGGGGCAGAAACTTCAAATATTTCATCGTGTTCGATGCCGACAGCGTCATGTCGGGTGAAGCATTGGTCACCCTCGTCCGCCTGATGGAGTGCGAACCCAAGGCGGGGATGATCCAGACCGTGCCCCGCCTGTTCAACGCCCGTTCGGCCTTCGCGCGGATGCAGCAATTCGTCACCCATCTCTATGGCCCGCTGTTCAGCGAGGGGCTGGCCGCGCTGCAACTGAACGAAGCGGTTTTCTGGGGCCATAACGCCATTATCCGAACCGAAGCCTTCATGGCTCACTGCGGGCTCAAAAGCATGCGCGGCTTCGGCCTGTGGCGCGGCACCGTGCTCAGTCACGATTTTGTCGAGGCGGCGTTCATCCGGCGCGCGGGTTATGAGGTTTGGCTGGAAACCGCTATCGAAGGCAGTTTCGAGGAATCCCCGCCTTCGCTGGATGACGAATTGATTCGGGACAAGCGCTGGTCGAAAGGCAACCTGCAACACCTGCGCTTCTTCGGTTTTGAGCGGGGTATTGCGACCGCACACCGCATGGCCTTCATGAACGGGATCTTTGCGTATCTGGCCTCACCGGTCTGGTTCCTGTTCCTGCTGTTTTCCACCATCGAAGTCGCTCAATTCGCGGCGGGCGACATCAATTATTTCCCGGACACCCGCAGCCTCTACCCCAACTGGCCGCAATGGCACCCGCAGTGGGCCATCATTCTGGTCACCAGCACACTGGTCACGTTGTTTTTGCCGAAAGTGCTGGCCGTGTTTGACTTGCTGATCTTCGAAAACAGCCGGCGTCAGGGATTCGGTTCCACAGTCAAGCTGCTGCAAGGATTCTTTCTGGAGAACCTGTTTTCCATTCTGCTTGCCCCCATACGGATGCTTGCTCATTCGGCCTATGTGGTGCAGGCGATCCTGAACGTCACTGTGCGCTGGGCCGGACAAAACCGCAGTTCGGAAATCGGTTGGTTGCAGGCGCTGATTCGCCACGCGCCGGGCATGATTCTGGCGATTACCTGGTCGGGTATCGCTCTGTACCTCGATGCCAACTTTTTTTACTGGACGATCCCGATCAGCTTGTCTCTGCTCTTGGCCGCGCCCATTACCGTGTGGCTCTCTCGATTCACCCTGGGTGACCGCTGGCGCAGGCAGGGCATCTGGCGCACGCCGCCGGAGCAGAATCTGGGCGATCAGGTGCTGGTCGACTTTGCCGAACTGGATATGCCGCCACTCAAGCCTCAAAATGCGCCAAACTGGTTGAACTGGACGCTCCTGCATCCCAATCAGGCGCGCATTGCCGCAGCCCTCGCGCCACATCGCAGCGGGGCGGCGAAACGGGCATCGACAGAGCTCAAGGAAAAGCTCATGGTGGAAGGCTTACAAGCGCTTGATCGCCGCAAGGCCGCCCGCATCCTGGATGATGCCGAGGCCGTCATGCAGCTGCACCAACATGCGTGGATGGCGCCACCCGACGATCCCTGGGGACGTCAGGTCGATCACCTGACCCGTCTAATTTGTATTAAGGGGCACCTCGAAAAACCCCATCCATTCCCCACAGCATCCGGTAAAATTCGATTCATCTGACCACCATCTCTTTTGCTTCCAATGAAACGACGCAGCGCCATTAAGACCGACCTATTTGCCGACC
>NZ_JAQTTX010000076.1 GCF_028710545.1 Halothiobacillus sp.
CAGGTCAAATCCTGTGTTCTGCTGGCCGGGCTGTATGCAGAGGGCAAGACCTGCGTGACGGAACCGGCGCCAACGCGGGACCACACCGAGCGTATGTTGACTGGGTTTGGTTATCCGGTGGCGCGCGAGGGTTCGACGGCGTGTCTTGAAGGTGGCGGCCAACTCATTGCCCGTCAGATCGATGTGCCCGCAGATATTTCATCGGCTGCCTTTTTCATGGTGGCGGCCAGTATCGCGCCAGAGGCCGATATCACGCTCGAACATGTGGGCATGAATCCAACGCGCACCGGCGTGATCGATATTCTGAAACTCATGGGCGCAGACATTACCCTGCTCAATCCATGTGAAGTAGGTGGGGAGCCAGTCGCGGATGTCCGGATCAAAAGTGCGAAGCTGCGTGGCATCGACATACCCGAAGCGCTCGTTCCGCTTGCCATCGATGAGTTCCCGGTGTTGTTCGTTGCGGCGGCCTGTGCCGAAGGGCGAACCGTCCTGACGGGTGCCGAGGAGCTTCGCGTGAAGGAGTCTGATCGTATTGCCGTCATGGCCGATGGGCTCAACAAATTGGGCGTCAGGGCCACGGCCACGCCGGACGGCCTGATTATTGAAGGGAAGGGGACAAACAGCCTGCCCTTTGGTTCTGCAGAAATATGGAGCCAGGGTGACCACCGTATCGCCATGTCCTTCGCCGTGGCGGGCTTGCGCGCGGCAGGCACGATCACGATTCATAACTGTGAGTTCGTCGAAACCTCATTCCCCGGATTTGCGGATCTGTTTCGTCGCTGTGGCGGTGGTCTGATCGATCAGCTGGCTTCGGAGGAACGCGCATGATTCCGGTCATTACGATTGACGGGCCCAGTGGCTCTGGCAAAGGCACATTGGCAAGGCGTCTGGCCGAAAAACTCGGTTTTCATCTGCTGGATTCCGGTGCGCTGTACCGCTTGACTGCTTTGGCAGCCCGGAAGCGGAACATCGATCTGGATGATCCCGAAGTGGCTGCCGTCGCGCAGACACTCAATGTGCATTTTGATCCAGATGGCGCAGCCTACCTGGACGACGCGTGCGTCGACTCGGAGTTGCGGACGGAACAAACCGGCGCAATGGCTTCAAAAATTGCAGCGCGGCCCGACGTGCGTGCGGCGTTGCTAGCGCGTCAACGGGCGTTTGCAGAAGCACCGGGGCTAGTCGCCGATGGCCGCGATATGGGCACCGTCGTCTTTCCGGATGCGCCTGCCAAACTTTTTTTGGACGCCAGCGCAGAAATTCGGGCCAAGCGACGTTATAAACAGTTGATCGAGAATGGTTTAAGTGCTAATTTAGCCGCCCTCGTCGACGAGATACAGGCTCGGGATGATCGGGATCGCAATCGGGCAATCGCGCCCCTTGTTCCTGCCGAAGATGCCCTGGTGGTTGATTCCACGCATCTGTCGATTGAGGCCGTTGAAGCCCGGATGATGGAATTCATTCGCGCGCAAGGTGTTGTTTGATTTAACGCAACTGCTCGGACTGCCAACCCAGGGACGCGGAATGGTCAGCCTTTTAACCACCACGACAGACAGTCATTCGGAGCGTCTGGTCGTATTTTTTGGAACGAAGTATTCATGTCAGCTCAAATTGAAAGTTTTGCCGATCTCTTTGAAGAGAGTCAAAAAAATGCAGTAATGCAGCCGGGTGCCATCATCGAAGGCACCGTCGTTGCCATCAATGGCGATTTTGTCGTCATCGACACGGGCCTGAAATCTGAAGGTGTGATTCCCGCAGCCGAGTTTCTTGATGAAAACGGCGAGTTGACCGTCAAGGTTGGCGATAAGGTTGATGTCGCACTTGAGTCGGTTGAAGATGGTTTCGGCGAAACCAAGCTTTCACGCGAAAAAGCATTGCGTGCCCGCGCGTGGACAGCGCTTGAAAAATCTTTCAAGAACGAAGAAATTGTTACCGGTCGCATTACCGGCAAGGTCAAAGGTGGCTTTACCGTCGAGATGGGCGAAATCCGTGCGTTCCTGCCGGGTTCACTCGTCGATGTGCGTCCGATCCGCGATACCACTTACCTCGAAGGTAAGGATGTCGAATTCAAGATCATCAAACTCGATCAGAAACGCAACAACGTTGTGGTGTCACGCCGTGCCGTTGTTGAGCAAGAGTACAGCGCCGAACGCGATGCGCTGCTCGATCAGTTGCAGGAAGGCATGGTTCTGCGCGGCGTAGTCAAGAACCTTACCGATTATGGTGCGTTCCTCGACCTCGGTGGCATCGACGGCCTGCTGCACATTACCGATATGGCGTGGAAACGCGTCAAGCATCCTTCTGAAGTGGTGAACATCGGTGATGAAGTTGACGTTAAAGTATTGAAGTTCGATCGTGAACGTAACCGCGTATCACTGGGCATGAAGCAAATGGGTGAAGACCCATGGAGCGATCTGGCTCGCCGCTTCCCGATCGGTAGCCGTATGTTCGGCAAAGTGACCAACCTGACAGACTACGGTTGCTTCGTTGAAATCGATAACGGTGTTGAAGGTCTGGTTCACGTTTCCGAAATGGATTGGACCAACAAGAACGTCAACCCGGGCAAGGTTGTATCAGTAGGCGACGAAGTCGAAGTCATGATTCTGGACATCGACGAAGAACGCCGCCGGATTTCTCTGGGCATGAAGCAGTGCCAGTCCAATCCTTGGGATGCTTTTGCTGCTACGCACCAGAAGGGCGACAAGGTTAGCGGTCAAATCAAGTCGATCACTGACTTCGGTGTGTTCATTGGCCTGGATGGCGGTATCGATGGCCTGATTCACCTGTCTGATCTCTCCTGGAACGAACCAGGCGAAGAAGCCGTGCGTCAGTTCAAGAAAGGCGAGGAAATCGAAGCGGTTGTTATCGCAATCGATCCGGAGCGCGAGCGCATTTCTCTGGGCTTGAAACAGCTCGAAAGCGACCCGATCGGCGACTACACAGCCGACAACCAGAAAGGCAAGATCGTGAACGGTACCGTTCGCGAGGTTGATGCCCGTGGTGCGGTGATTGATCTGGGCGAAGGCGTGGAAGGCTACCTGCGTGCCTCCGACATCTCTCGTGATCGTATCGACGATGCACGCACCGTCCTCAAGGAAGGTGATGCCGTTGAAGCGAAAGTGATGGGCGTCGATCGTAAAAACCGTATGGTCAGCCTCTCTATCCGTGCCAAGGATTCTCAGGAAGAGTCCGAAGCAATGGAAGAACTGAGCAGCCGCGCGACCGTCAGCAACCCGACCTTGGGTGATCTGCTGAAAGAACAGCTCAATCGCTCTGAATAAGAGAACGGATTAGCTTGAAGAAAAGACGCCATCATGTGATGGCGTTTTTGATTCATTAGTTTGGGTTTGTCCGTTGAAACCCAAACCATTTTTTCAAAGCAGATTTTATTGAAACATTCTTCTTCGACAAAATGTAACGTACTCAACGTGGTCACTAAAACCAAAATTACAGGATGACTGGCATGACAAAATCAGAGTTGATCGACCGCCTGGCGGATCGTCAGAAATATCTTTCACTTCGTGATATTGATACATCGGTAAAACTGATGCTCGATGAGATGATCTCCTCTATGGCTCGCGGCGATCGGATTGAGATTCGCGGTTTTGGCAGCTTTTCCCTGAATTACCGCAAGCCGCGTATCGGCCGTAACCCGAAATCGGGTGAGAGTGTTGCTCTGGACTCAAAATACGTCCCTCATTTCAAACCCGGTAAGGAATTGCGTGAACGGGTTAATGAAAAAGCGGGTCAAGCCATTCGCGGCGAATAAGACATAACCATGTCAGAGACCGCTCTTCAACCTCGGCTTTATGTAGCGCTGGATTTTGCCGATCCGAAGTTGGTTGAGCCCTTTGTCGATCGGTTGAATCCCGGTCATTGCGGGCTCAAGGTGGGAAAAGAACTGTTTACCCGGGGCGGGCCTGATCTGGTTCGTCGTTTGGTCCATCAGGGCTTCCCTGTTTTTCTGGATCTCAAGTTCCATGATATCCCGCATACAGTCGAGCAGGCCTGCAAGGCGGCCTGTGATCTGGGTGTGCGTTTGGTCAATGTTCATGCAAGTGGTGGACGTGCCATGATGGCTGCTGCTCGTCGTGCGGTGCCGCAATCAGCGGATTCACCGGCCCTTATCGCTGTAACGGTGCTGACATCAATGGACCAATCCGCTCTGGCCGAGGTGGGAATTACCCGGCCACTGGCGGAGCAGGTGTCCATGCTCGCGAGTTTGGCTCAGCAAGAAGGATTGGATGGTGTTGTCTGCTCTGCTTGGGAAGCGAATAGGATGCGTCAAATTTTCACGCAACCCGTGCCTGCGATCGTCACACCGGGCATCAGGCCGACTGGCGCAGCGCTTGATGATCAATCCCGTGTGATGACGCCGTCGGAAGCTATCTTAGCTGGCGCAACGTCCATCGTGGTGGGTCGCCCGATCACGCGTGCTCCTTATCCTGCCGAGGTAGTCAGTGACATCCTCGCCAGCATGCCTTCAAGCGACTGATTTACAAAGATCAAGCCCGATAATTCCACACTGCAATATCTATCGACATGAGTGACGTTCTACCGAGACTACTGTTTCGCGTCTTGAATGAGGTTATGTTGTGTTTCGACCCAGATCATCAGGTCGTGCAATGCACGAATGTTCTCGACATATTGGATCGTTTCTTCCCCACGGGCATACCCATTGCGTAACTGCCGGTAATACTTTGGATTGGATAACAGAGCCAGCCGTTCACGGATGTCTCGCCACCGATTCGGATCACCGCCCTGTAGCTTGGTCAGCTTGATGGCATCAGTCAGATGGCCGATACCGATGTTATAGGCGGCCATGGCAAGATAGGTACGGTCGGGTTCCTTTGCGTCGTCCGGGATGAGTGCACGAAGTTGATCCAGGTATTTTGCGGCAGCCATGATGTTCTTCACGGGGTTGGCCGGGTCGATCAGACCGATATCCTGTGCGGTCGGTGCCGTGATCTGCATGATGCCGTATGCGCCCATGTGGGAGCGTGCCTCAGGATCCCATTTTGATTCCTGATATGCCATCGCTGCCAACAATCGCCAGTCAATGTGGTATTTCGTCCCCGCAGCCTTGAATGCAGCGATATATGGTGAAATACGCTTGTCCACATCTTCGATGAACTGTTGCGCCAATTGCTGATCGAGCTGTTCGAACTGGGCGTAGTGACGATCGATCAGGTTCTTGAGTTCATTGTTGGCGCGTATGGTGGCAAAAAACTGGCGTGCCTTGTCCAGCAGGGATTCATCGGCGAGGCGCGAAAAGGCCCACGCAAAAGAAACTGGAGGCCCAAGGTCGGTTGCCACCTTGATTTTGTCCGATAATTTTTGCCCGAGCATGGCTTCATGCGACAACACAATGCCGTAATCGACCGTACCCTTTTCCAGTGCTTCCAGTGTGCCGAGACTGCTTTCTTCCAGTTTGATGCGAATAGCATAGCCGTCGTCTGGCATGGCACTGTTATCAGTTGGGTTGGCAACATCATGTGATGCGATATTGAGCAGGCCATCCTTATTGCGCTCATCAAGCCAGTGTTGGTTGCTGGAGCCTTGTTCCACAGCAAGGGTGGCGTTGCCGATATCCTGAAGACTTTTTGGTTTATCCACGCCTTGACGATAGATCAGCTGTCGTCGTACGGATAAATAACTCGGGCCATAACGAAATTTGTTTTCTCGGGCGAGATTTACCACGAGCCCTGCTGCCGCAAAATCAACTTTGTTTTCGGCTACGAGTTTGTAGGCGTTATCAATGTTCTTGGCGACGATAAATCGAACACCCAAACCCAAGCTGGCCGCAAAACGGGTAACAAGGTCGTATTCCAGTCCTTGAGGCTGGTTCTTGTCTGGAACATAAATGGTGGGGTTGATCAGGGTGGCGACGCGCAGATATCCTCGATGACGTACCTGCTCAAGTTGCGGCGCCTTTTCGAATGAACGGCTGATGCGCTCATCCATGGCTGTTGTACCAAAGGGGGCAGGGGGGTAAGCACTCAGCCACCAGATCAGCGGTGCAACAACCAGTGCGGATACACCTAGAATCCGTAACCACCAAGGCTGCCTTGGTGGTGCTCGTGTCGGTTCAGGTTGTGTCATGAAACGTCCGGGGCCCTGGTTGACCGGATGCGCTGAACTGCCTTATTCGTGGCTGACATCGTCAGTATTTGTAGCCGATGTGAAGCGCCACCACTCCCAGCGTCAGATTATGCACATCAACGTGGTCAAAACCCGATTCGATCATCAAGGCTTTCAGTGCCTCCTGATCGGGATGCATGCGAATGGATTCGGCGAGATAGCGGTAACTATCGGCATCTTTGGCCAGAATTTTTCCAAGCGCGGGCAGGGCGGTGAATGAGTAGAGATCGTAGGCTTTACTGATCAGTGGCGAGAAGGGCTTGGAGAATTCGAGCACGACGACCCGTCCGCCCGGCTTGATCACGCGTGCCATTTCACGCAGCGCCATGCCTTTGTCTGTGACATTGCGCAGCCCGAAACCGATGGTCACACAGTCGAAATGATTGCTCGGGAAGGGAAGGTACTGCGCATTGGCCAGACAATAATCGACGTTGCCGACAACACCGGCATTGTCGAGCTTGGCCCGGCCTTCGTGCAACATGCTTTGGTTGATGTCGGAGAGAATGACCAGTCCCTTCTCGCCAACCATGCCGGCCATTTTCAAGGCGAGATCGCCCGTACCGGAAGCAAGATCCAGCGCGCGCATTCCTGCCCGTAGTCCGGTATGCTCCAGTGCCACGCGCTTCCAGAGTCGATGAATGCCCAGCGACATAGCATCGTTCATGACATCGTAGCGGTTGGCTACGGAGTCGAAGACACGGCCGACCAGTTTGGCCTTCTCTTCGACCGGCACCTGACGATAGCCAAAATGTGTCTGTTCACTCATGCTGGACTCCAGAAGTAACGTAAATGATCAATTTTCCTGATTATCGGCCAAAAGGTCTTTGATCAACAGGTTTTTGGGTGCTTTGGCTGTTGCACGTGAAAGGCCCACGGCTTCCAGGCGCTCAATATAGCGTTGCCACATGGCGTCCTTGTTCAGGCAGAAATCATGCAGCGTATTCCAGTCGTACAGGCCGCTATCATGGCCATCATCAAACACCAGTTTGACCGCATACCGTCCCACCGGTTCGATGGCCACGATCTTGACCTGTTCCTTGCCGATCACCAGCATGGCCTCGCCGCCGCCATGACCGCGCACTTCGGCCGACGGGCTGAATACCCGCAGGAATTCAGCAGAGAGCGTGCCTTCGGTGCCATCTGCGAAACGCAGGCTGATGGTCTGTTGGCGTTTGTGCCATTTAAGATCGGTGAGGCGCGTGTTGGTATGGGGTTGTGGCATGTTGTTCGCCCGAAGCTTTATAGAATGAAGCGGCTGAGGTCTTCGTCCTCGGCCAAGGCGCCCAGACGTTGATCGACGAAATCGGCATCGATGTTCATCGTCTCACCACTGCGTGTATCGGCCTCGAAGCTCAGTGCTTCGAGCAGGTGTTCCATCACGGTGTGCAGACGGCGGGCCCCGATATTCTCGGTGCGGCGATTCACCTCAAAGGCGATTTCAGCGATCCGGTGGATGGCTTCGTCACTGAACTGCACGTTGAATTGTTCGGCTGCCAGCAAGGCGGTGTGTTGGCGAATCAGCGCCGCATCCGGCTCGGTTAGAATCCGCACGAAGTCTTTTGCCGATAAGGCTTCAAGCTCGACACGGATCGGCAGGCGGCCCTGCAATTCCGGGATGAGGTCCGACGGCTTGCTCAGGTGGAATGCGCCGGAAGCTATAAACAGAATATGGTCGGTCCTGACCATGCCGAGCTTGGTGTTGACGGTCGAACCTTCGATGATGGGCAGCAAGTCGCGTTGCACGCCTTCGCGTGAGACTTCACCACCGCCGTATTCTCCACGTTTGGCCACCTTGTCGATTTCGTCGATGAACACGATGCCGTGCTGTTCCACCCGTTCGAGTGCCTGCGCACGGACTTCTTCCTCGTTGACCAGATTGCCGGCTTCCTCCTCCGTCAGCAG
>NZ_JAQTTX010000025.1 GCF_028710545.1 Halothiobacillus sp.
GCCAGCCGCTATTTTCTCGGCGGTATTGATCGCCATGCCGACCAGTTCCTTGTGCAGGTCGAAATAGCACAGGCCGTCGCCATTATTGAGCAACGTGTCGGCATCGGTTTCGATCTCGACGGTATCTTTGCCGATTTTGTTCACCCAGCCAATCTGGCGGCCGGGATTCTTGGGCGAGTCGAACGCGCCGATGTCTTCCTTGCGACCCTGCACGAAATAGTCGGTCGCGTCGCGGTTGAAGTTTTGCGCCGGATCGGGCGTGAAATAAAACGTGCTGTGCCCGCTGGACGTGTGGCTCAACTCCGGGCGCTGTTCGAGGATGCCGTCCAGCAAGCTGCGGTAATGGGCAGTGATGTTTTTCACATAGCCCATGTCCTTGTAACGGCCTTCAATCTTGAAGCTCTGGATGCCCGCATCGATCAGCGCGGCGAGATTGGCGCTCTGATCGTTGTCTTTCATCGACAGCACGTGCTTGTCGTGGGCGATGATGCGGCCCTCGGCGTCGCGCACTTCGTACGGCAGGCGGCATGCCTGATTGCATTCGCCCCGGTTGGCGCTGCGCCCGGTATACGCCTCTGAAATGAAGCACTGACCCGAATACGCCACACACAACGCGCCGTGGATAAAAAATTCCAAAGGCACGGTGGTAGCAAAACGAATGGCCTTGATCTGCTCCAGGCTCAGCTCGCGCGCCAACACCAGTTGCGACAGCCCCGCATCTTGCAGGAAACGCGCCTTCTCGGGGGTACGGATGTCGCATTGCGTACTGGCATGCAACTGGATGGGCGGCAGGTCGAGTTCGAGCAAGCCCATGTCTTGAATAATGAGCGAATCGACGCCCGCGTCATAGAGTTGGTGCGCCAGCTTGCGGGCCGGTTCGAGTTCGTCATCCCGCAGGATGGTGTTGAGCGTGACGTGGACGCGTGCATGAAAGCGGTGTGCATAGTCGACCAGACGGGCGATATCGGCCACGTCGTTATCAGCACTTTTGCGCGCACCAAAACCGGGCCCGCCGACATAAACCGCATCGGCGCCGTGGTTGATGGCTTCGATGCCGATGTCTGCATCCCGTGCGGGGGCGAGCAATTCAAGTTGACCAATTTTCATATTAGCCCCGCATGCCAATGCCCTTGCGGAACAATCGCAGGGTGTAGGCGAACAGGATCACGATGGTTAACAGCAGAATCAGGTAGGCCGTGTAGACCGGCACATCACTGATGCCGAGCATGGCGTAACGAAAGCCGTTGATGATGTAGAGAATCGGGTTGAACAAAGACACCTGTTGCCAGAAGGGCGGCAACATGTGGATGGAGTAGAACACGCCGCCTAAATAAGTCAGCGGTGTTAAAACGAAGGTCGGCACAATGGAAATATGATCGAAGCTGTTGGCGTAGATCGCGTTAATCATGCCACCGAGCGAAAACACCGCCGATGTCAGCGCGGCCACCAGGATTAAAGCCAAGACATCATGCACCTGTAAATTCGCGAAAAACAGCGCGACCAGGGTAACGGCCGCACCGACCGAAAGCCCGCGGGCCACACCGCCTGCCAGGTAGCCGAGAATGATGAGCCAATGCGGCATGGGTGAGACGAGCAACTCTTCTATGTGCCGCGCGAACTTGGCGCCGTAAAAAGATGAGACCACATTGGCATAACTCTGAGTAATCACCGCCATCAGAATCAAACCAGGCACGAGGAAGTTGATGTAAGGCACACCGTCGATTTTACCGACGCGCGGGCCGATCAGATGGCCGAACACCACGAAATACAGTGAAGTCATGATCATCGGCGGCAAAATCGTTTGCAGCCAGATGCGGCTGAAACGCAGAATTTCCCGCGTTACCAACATCGCAAACGCATTAAACATTTGCCGTGCACTCATGCCTCGGACCGGCCGCGTGAATTCTCCGGAAATGGGCAGTTCTTCTTGAGGTTTCATGCTGTTGGCTCCGTGCTGTTCTGAACCAAGCGCAAAAACAATTCTTCCAGTCGATTGTTTTTGTTTTTCATCCGACTGACTTCGATTCCGTGGCCACGCAGCACCTCGAATACCTCGGTGAGCGACTGCGCTTTGGATAGCACGACTTCGATCGCATCCGCTTCGACGATGCGCGCATCCAAGGCGGGCAGGCTCGGCAGCGAGGCCACAGGGGCATCACAATACAGCACGAAGGTTTCTTGCGATACCGAATCGAGCAAGGCCCGCATGTTGGTGTTTTCGATGATGCGCCCTTCGTTGATGATGGCGATATTCCGGCACAACTGTTCGGCTTCTTCCAGATAATGCGTGGTCAGAATGATGGTGGTTCCCGCCGCGTTGATTTCGGTCAGAAACTGCCACATGCCGCGGCGCAACTCGATATCGACGCCAGCTGTCGGCTCGTCGAGAATCAACAGGCGCGGCTCATGCACCAGGGCTCGGGCGATCATCAGGCGGCGTTTCATGCCGCCGGAAAGCTGGCGCGACATGGTCTTGCGCTTATCCCACAATCCGAGTTGCTTGAGTAGATGATCACTACGTTCACGCGCTTTATTGCGTGGAAGACCGTAAAACCCGCCCTGATTGATGACCACCTCTTCGACCGGCTCGAACTGATTGAAGTTGAATTCCTGCGGCACGATGCCGATCTGCATCTTGACCCAGTTACGTTCCTGGTCGAGATCGTGACCGAACACCTTCACCACGCCACTGGTTTTGTTCACCAACGAGCACAGCACGCCGATGGTAGTGGATTTGCCCGCGCCGTTCGGTCCGAGCAGGGCAAAGAAATCGCCCGGCTCGATGGTCAGATCAATGCCTTTGAGCGCCTCGGCTCCGCCAGCATAGGTTTTGGTCAGGTTGTGTATTTCGACAGCAGGAGTCATTAAATCTCAATTTAAACGATAGGGATGTTGAAAAAAACGACAGAAAAGAACGTACGCGAACCTGGCTTTGAAGGGCAGGTTTCAGGCGCTACGTGCCGTGGGCAGATGCCAATGATAGACGATGCCCAGCGCACGGACGACCAAGGCCACAACAAATCCGAGAATCAGTGCCCAGACGGGCTGATGCAAAACCACGCCAAACAACGCATAAACCACACCACCCGACAGCGCAGCACTGGCGTAAATTTCCCGGTGCAACAACAAAGGGGGCTCGCCTGCCAGCACATCGCGGATCAAACCGCCGAACGCAGCGGTCATCATGCCCATGATGATGGCGATGAACGGATTGGTGCCCGCGCTCAGGGCAATCTGCACACCCAACACGCTGAACGCGGCCAAACCCACCGCATCCGCCCAGAGCAGCCAGGAAAAGCGCCGGCGGACGTGGTGCACAAAGTAGAACGTGGCGATGGCTGCCAGCACGCAAAGCACGATGTACTCCCAATGCGCGACCCAGAACACGGGGCGCGCCAGAATCAGATCGCGCAGTGTGCCGCCGCCGATCCCCGTCACTGTCGCCAGAATGGCAAAGCCCATCAAGTCCATGCCTTTACGGGCCGCCACCAACGCGCCGGAAATGGCGAAGACGACCGTGCCGAAATAATCCAACCCGCGCAACAAATCGGCAATCACCACAACCGTATCCCCGTTTAATCAATGTATGCCTGAATGTGCGTCAGGAGGCGGCCAATTTTCCGAGAAAAACACTCAGACGAATTCATGCGCCAAATCGGCTATTGTATGCGATTGCTTAACCGGACACATCCGAAGGCTTTAGCTGTGAGAACACGATGACCATGCCGCAGACCACTTCCACCGGACTCTTCGACCCCGACCTGATTCGCCGCTACGACAAATCCGGCCCGCGCTACACCTCCTACCCCACGGCCGTACAGTTTCACGATCAATTTAACGAATCACACTACCGTGCGGCGGCGGCTCGTTCCAACGCGGCAGGCGGCCCGCTATCGATATACACCCACATCCCGTTCTGCGACACGGTGTGCTATTACTGCGCCTGCAACAAGGTCGTGACCAAGGATCGCGCTCGCGCCCAACCTTACGTGGACGATGTGGTTCTGGAACTGGCATTGCAGGGCAAGCTCTTCGGTGAAGGTCGCGCCGTCGACCAGCTTCATTGGGGCGGCGGCACGCCGACCTTTTTATCCGATGAACAGATGCGCGAGATCATGGCCGCCACGGGGCGGCATTTCGCCCTGAAAACCGATGATACGGGCGAATATTCCATCGAAATCGACCCGCGCGAAGCCGATGCCGGAACGATTGCCGTGCTGCGCGACCTCGGCTTCAACCGCATCAGCCTGGGCGTGCAGGATTTCGATGAACGGGTGCAGGAAGCGGTCAACCGCATTCAAAGTTATGCCGAAACCAAGGAAGTGGTGGATGCCGCCCGCGCGGAAGGATTCCATGGCGTCAGCCTGGATTTGATTTACGGCCTGCCGCACCAGAGCCGTGATTCGTTCATGCGCACGCTCGATACCGTGATCGCAATGGCGCCGGATCGACTGTCGATTTTCAACTACGCGCACCTGCCGACCCGCTTCAAACCGCAGCGGCGCATCCATACCGAAGACCTGCCGAACCCTGCTGAAAAGCTGCGCATTCTGGGCGGCAGCATCGAACGCTTGCAGGAAGCCGGTTACGTGCTGATCGGCATGGATCACTTCGCCAAACCGGACGACCCGCTGGCCATCGCGCAACGCAACGGCACACTGCACCGCAATTTTCAGGGGTATTCCACCCATGCCGAATGCGACATGGTGGCCGTGGGCGTGTCGTCGATCAGTCAGGTTGGCGGCGCGTTCAGTCAGAACACCAAGGATCTGGTTGCCTATCACGAGGCCGTCAGTGCGGGTCGGCTGCCCATCGAGCGCGGCTATGTGCTCACCGATGAAGACCAGCTGCGCCGCTATGTCATCAGTGAAATCATCAGCCACTTCCGGCTCGATTTCGCCCAGGTGGAACAGAAATTCGGCATTTCGTTTGCATCCCACTTTGCCGAAGCCCTATCTGAACTCCAGCCGATGGTGGCCGACGAGTTGCTCCATCTCGATAATAACCATCTCGAAGTACTACCCCGAGGCCGCCTGCTGATTCGCAATATCTGCATGGCGTTCGACCAATATCTCAATCCAGAAGGACTACAGCGTTTCTCGAAAGTGATTTAATTGCCCCGTCTTAATTGGACACGCCGAATCGACGGAAATACCCCATCACCCGATCCGACAAACCGGCCAACAGAGGCTTGTCGGACTTGGCGACTGCGTGGCGTTGGCGCACCTCAGGCTGGGTTTGCAGCACTTTGTGGTAATCGAGCGCCGACTGCATGTTCTTGGTGAAGGTGCCAATGTGCCCGGGTTTTGGATGGAAACGGAATACCTGCCCCTGATTGATCAGTTCGACCAATAGTTCGTAATCGCGCAATTGGGTCAGCACGATGGTCACCAGTTGCGGATGAGATCGCTTCAACGCCTTGATGGCGCCAACATGGCTGGCCTGCCCATCGAGCACATCGGCCACCAACACGCCAATGGCATGTGCACTAAGCAATTCCATGGCTTCGTCAAGATGGCGCGCCCAGTACAGTGGATTACCCTGTGGCGTCGCGCGTTTGACGAGTTCATACGCCATCGGGTCCTGATCGAGTAACAGGATACCGGGGCGTGAAACAGGCTGTGGCGCCTCATCGACAACCATCTCATGGTTACGCCGGGCGGCTGCGGCAAAACTGAGCTCGGCCACATCTGCCGCCGCTCGAACGTCCGCACGAATCTGCTCGGTGTCCCAGGGCTTTTGCAGGAACCGGAAAATCTCGCCTTCGTTGACCGAACCGATAACCGCCGCCAGATCGGCATAGCCCGTCAGTAATAACCGCATGGTGTTCGGCGATACCTCACGAATGCCACGCAGCACGTCAACACCGGCCATGATGGGCATGCGTTGATCGGAAATGACCACTGCGACCGGTTGAGTCCGGGCAATTTCAATCGCATCGTGTCCGTTATCGGTCGTCAATACATTGAATTCATTGCGAAACAACATTTTGAGCGAGCGGGTGATACGGGCCTCGTCATCGACCAGCAATAAGGTAGGTTTGGTATTCGGTTCATTCATCTTTTCTGCTCCTTTCCGCAATCTGGTCAAGCTCAGCCATTCATGCGGGTGTGGAAATTCATTCAGTAGGTATTCTGTGTTTGCAGCACTTCAATGCTGTCCGCAACTTGCTTGCCACTGGCGTCCGAACTGGAATCGGTATGCACAGGTTGATTAGTCAGCGGCTTGATTGGCAGACTGATCTCAAAGCGTGTGCCAACCCCAGGCTTGGTAGCCAAACGGATGTCGCCGCCGTGATCCTTGATGATGCGATAGCTGATCGACAACCCGAGACCGGTTCCCTCACCTATTTTTTTGGTGGTATAGAACGGTTCGAAAATGCGCGACACGTGCTCGGGCGGGATGCCGCTGCCGTTATCTTCCACGCTGATGCAGACGAACTCGCCGCGGGTGTAGGTTCGAATGAGCAGACGGCCTTTGTCGTGATTGATCGCTTGGGCCGCATTGGTCAGCAGATTCAGTAAAACCTGATTGATTTGTGAAGGCGCGCAGGGCACGAGCGGTATCGGTTCGAAGCGTTTTTCGACCGTGACTCGATTCTTCAGGTGGTGATGCCCGACCGTCAGGGCCGTTTCGATGTTCTCGATCAGATTGACCTGATCGGTTGCTGCCCGATCAACCCGCGCAAAGTTCTTCAGGCTCAGGACAATCTCGCTGATCTGCTTCAAACCGAAACGGGTGTCGGTGAATAATTCGTTCAAATCGGCCAGATCACTGACGGCATCGAACTCCTCGCGCATGGCGGCAATCGCCTGGATTTGCGCTTCAACATCGGTTTGCTCGGCAGCGGGGTTGAGCAGGTTTTCGAACAGACTGTCGTAGGCAGCGACCAATCCGTGAATTTTCCCCAGCATTTCTTCGGCCATCTGCACGTTGTTGCCGACGTAACCGAGCGGTGTGTTGATCTCGTGCGCGACGCCCGCCACCATCTGCCCCAATGCCGCCATTTTTTCGGACTGCACCAGATGCGCCTGTGAGGCCTTGATCTCCTGATTCGCCTGCGCCAGGGCGTGATTGCGCTGATTAAGACGCTGCTCGACCAGTTTCAGCACATCGGCGACAGAACCCAGCCCGGCGTAACTACCATCGGCTTCGGTAAAAATGAAATCCTCGATAATCGGAATACGCATCTGGGTAGTAACAGCCGAAATGACCGAGCTGGTGGAATCTGCAAGCGAAACAATGACCGGCTGCGTGTTCATGAAATAGCGGATAGGGCGACGACCAAACAAATCTCGGGAATATTTATTAAGCAGCAATTCCATCAGCGCATGGCGGCTGATCAGACCCACCGGCTGACGGTCTTCATCAACAACCGCCAGCGACAACATACGATCGAAGCCACCTTCCCCGAAGCGCTCCGTAACGGCATCAAGCGTCATATCCACGGGCAAGGGAGGAACCGCATCAAGCAGGGCACGCAGGGATGAAGACATCGCTCACTCTCAATCAAATCAGGGAGCGGATACCCTAGCGACCGAGTGTGACACTATTATGTTAGCGATAGCTAATAGATCGCCAAACGTAGGGCCACTGGCGGTCGCGGTAGGCAACAACCTGCCCGGATTCCACCTCGATCGCGCCCTGATCTGCGGTGGCGAACAGGGGGATTTGTCGCTGCTGATAACGTTGCAGCACCGAGGGATGCGGATGCCCGAAGGGATTAAACTTACCGGCACTGATGACAGCCACTTCTGGCTGAACCGCAGCCAGGAATGGCGGCGAGGATGAGGTTTTCGAGCCATGATGCGGCACATAGAGCACATCTGATTTCAACGCAGTGCCACCCGAGTGCGCATCGATAAGCGCCTGCTCGGCTTGTGCCTCAATATCACCGGTCAACAAGGCGCTTCCCGCCCGACTCTGGATGCGGAGCACACAGGAACGATTGTTATCATCACGATTGGCCAGTGAAGCCTGATACGTCGTGAAATCCACACCATCCCACTGCCAATGCGCACCATCACGACAAGAGATGCTATCAATGCCGGGCAGCGGCTCTCCGCCGATTACCGGAACATGAGGATAAACCGCCAGCACGCTGGATAATCCCCCCATATGGTCGCGCGCATGGTGACTGATGACGATTTGATTCAGGTCAGAAACATGCAGTGCGCGCAGCGCGGGCACAACCGTTCGCTCGCCCGCGTCGCTGCCGCCGAATGCCGGCCCTGCGTCGTATAGCATCGCGTGGTGCGCGGTATGGATAACCACTGCCAACCCCTGCCCCACATCCAGAAACCAGATATCGGCCTCGCCATCCGGGATCGGTGCCGGTCGATAGAACGCAGCCGGCAAACACAGCAAGAGGCCAAGATAACGGGAAGGCCAGTATTTGGGCATCAATAACCAGGCCACGCCAAGCGACGCCAGCAACAGGGTCCATCCTGCCGGAGCAGCGATATGACTATCCGGCAGCGCCAGTCGCAACCACTCCAGAAAGCCGAACAAGCCGTGCGCCAGGACGTTGATCGGCCACATCAGGACTGCCGCAACCGAAGGCAGAATACCGACGAACGTCATGACCAGCAGGGAAAGCGGCGTGATCACAAAAGTAATCACCGGCACAGCCACGATATTGGCGGGTAAGGACGACCAGGCCACGCGGTCGAACAACCACCAGACGATGGGCAGCAAGGCAAGCGTGATAATGATCTGAAGGCGAAATCCATCGCGCCAGAACGCCAGCGCCGGGCGGTACTGCAACCAGAGCAGCATGATCAGCACCGCGCCAAACGAGAGCCAGAACCCCGCCGTGAGCGCATTGAACGGATCAAGCAAGAGCACACCCATCAAAGCGATCAGCCAGAGATCGAGCAACCGCCACGAGCGCCCCAGCAGCAGACCGGCCAGCAGAATCGTAATCATCAGTGCCGTGCGTTCGGTCGGTACAGACATCCCCGCCAGAAAGGCGTAGCCCCAGGCCGCAAGAACGGCCACCGCGGCGGCCACACGACGAGCAGGCAACCCTTCGCACCAGCGCGTGCGCGACCAAAGCCAGGCCGCGAGCCAGGCGAACAAGCCCGAAACCATACCCACATGCAAACCGGAAATAGCCAGCAGATGATTCGTGCCGGTGGCCAGCAGCGTTTCCCAGTCGTCCTGACCCAGATAATCACTATCCCCGATGGTCAACCCCAGCAGCAGACCCCGCCCACGGTCCGGTGTGCCTTGTGATTGTGAAATAGCCAGCAACTGCGTGCGCCAGTGCGCGCGAACCGATAACAGGTAGGCCGCGAATCCATCGCCTCGTTCGGCCACCAGTATGGGCTTGCCATGAACCGATCCAGTGGCCGCGATGCGCTGGGAAAACAGCCAGCGCTCATAGTCGAACCCGCCGGGGTTCGCGCTGCCATGGGGCGGTTTCAAGCGCAGATCAAATCGCCAGATCTGCCCACCGTGATACTCAACTTGTTCATTGGGCGGGTAACGATGGTAGTCGCCCACACGCAATCGCTGGCCGGTTGAATAAAATCGGCAAGCCGCATCGCTTTGGTTTCTATCGACTTGTACAACGCGCAACATCAACTGGGTCGCGTGCGTTGATGGACGCGGCAAGGCATCGATCATGGCCGTCACGGAGCAGGATACGGGCGCAAGTGATGGCGGCGGCAACGTCTGCACAAACGTGCTGATCGCGGATAACGACCACAACAAACCGCTGAATACCGCAAAAGCAGGCACGGCAATCGTCCAGAAACGGGCAATAGTCGCTGATTGCTGAAATCGCAGAATCAAAAGAATCAACAAAACCAGAACCCAAAAGGCCACCGATGGGCGCAACAGGTCATCGGCCAACAGGTTGGCATGTAAAGCTTGGGAGATGAGCGAGGTCAGCCAGATCAGAGGTTCGGGCCAACCGCCCGATGTTTTAAGAGCGGCCCAAGGCAGCAACCAGGCAACCAGGGCGCCAACAGACCACGCCAGCAACCACAGCGAACTCAATGTTGACGAGCAGCATCGATTTTGAACAAGCGTCCAGCTCATGGGGCATATTCCAGCCGGAAGGCGCGTTTACATCGATTAGGCAGTAAACGCAAAAGCCTAGGTAAATGCTGATTTATTCCATCCTTGGAATAAATCAGCTCACTCATCGCGGTACACGCCCGCGATGGCTCTCACGAATCACAGACTTATGTCTTTGTTCGTGTTGGGGCATCCTGCCCCAAGCGGGAAGCACTGAATAAATCAGCGCTTCCCTAGTTTTTCAACCGGAAAGCCATGCCGCCGCCCGGCAGGCGTTCCACTGTGAAACGGTCGCTCAATTGCTGAGTGGACTCGGAGGCACCGAGAATAAGCACGCCATGAGGCTGAAGGGAATTGGCGATCTGCTCGATGATATGAGCCTTGGTTTCCCGAGAAAAATAGATCAACACGTTGCGACAGAAAACAATATCGAATCGTCCCAAACCAACCGGCGGATCGAGCAGATTACCGACCTGAAAACGGACACGACGCCGCACTTCAGGTTTGATGATCCAATTTTGTCCCTCAACATCGAAAAATTGCTGTTTACGCGCAGCAGATAAGCCGCGCCCAAGCGACAACGCATCGAAAACACCTGAGTTGGCCTGCTCCAACACACGCGAGGACAAATCGGTGCCGATAATTTCAACCGTAAATGGCGGTTTGATCTCGCTGACGAGCATGCTGATCGAGTATGGCTCCTGCCCCGAAGAACAAGCCGCCGACCAAATGCGAAGATTTTGCTTTTTTTGCGCCGCAGCCTCAGGGAAAAACACATCACGCAACGCCGCAAAAGGATATTCATCCCGAAACCAGAGCGTTTCGTTGGTGGTCATCGCCTCGATAACCGCACGGGTCAGGGCCGGTTCGCGGCCATTGAGCAATCGCCCCATAAGCGCGTCGATGGACTCGATCTTCTGATCGCGTAACACACGACTCAATCGGGTTTCCACCAGATAACGCTTATCAGCGCCCAGAAGAATGCCGCTGCGCTTTTCGAGCAACGCGCAAAACCTCTGGTATTGATCAGCCTCCATCCTTATTCCGACTCGACCAGATGTTTCGGCCGGTTACGGAGCGCTTCTGCGACGACCTTGGCCAGGTCGTCCGGGTGGAATTTGGCAATAAAACGGTCGGCACCGACGTTTTCGACCATGGCCTCGTTAAACACCCCACTCAACGACGAGTGAAGGATGACATAAAGCGATTTGAGGCGAGGATCACGGCGAATCTGGGTGGTTAGCGCATAGCCGTCCATGATCGGCATCTCGATATCCGAGATGACCAGAGCGACCCGGTCGAGTTGTTCGGGGGAATCGTCTGCCCAACGGCGCAAAATATCAAACGCTTCCTTGCCATTGGTGGCCAACACCGTTTCAAGCCCCATCTGTTTGAGTGTATTGCGCACCTGATTCCGGGCAACCAGCGAATCATCGGCGACCAGGGCGATGCTTTCCTTGGATGCCAACCCGCTCACCTGTTGCAATACGTCCGCGGAAATATCTTCGCGCGTACCGACCACCTTGGAGAAAATCTGCTCCACATCGATGATCTCGACCAGCGCCTTATCCACACGGGCCACAGCAGTCAGGAAATTGGAGGTGTTCGTGCCGGTGGGCGGCGGCATGACTTCTTTCCAGGAAAGATTGACGATGCGATCGACCGAATTGACCAGAAAGCCCTGAACCGCCCGGTTGTATTCCGTGATAATGACGAATGCTTCTTTCACCTCCTCGGGGCTCATCCGCGGGCCGCCGATGGCATCGGAAAGATCGATGATCGTAATGGTATGCCCCCGCACGTCCGCGATACCGCGCACCGATGAGGTCGCCTTCGGCACGTCAGTCAACTTGGGACAGCGAATCACTTCGCGCACTTTGAATACGTTGATCCCGAATCGCTGATCGTCAGCAAGGCCAAAAATCAACAACTCAAGTCGATTATGCCCGGCAAGCTTGGTTCGGGAATCAACCGATGACATCACATCTTTTTTCACGGTGATATTCAACCTTGTTATGTAATAGGCGCAGTCTAGGTAAATGCTGATTTATTCCATCCATGGAATAAATCAGCTCGCTCATCGCGGTACACGCCCGCGATGGCTCTCACGAATCAAAGACTTACGTCTTTGTTCGTGTTGGGGCATCCTGCCCCAAGCGGGAAGCACTGAATAAATCAGCGCTTCCCTAGCGCTTTCCATCCACGATCACAGCGTTATACCGGATGGCTCGAGCAGTATATCGGCCAAGAATGTATCTTCTTTAATTCGGGTCCGACTCCGGCGCTATGCAAAGATACTTCAACTCTGGTTTTTTCATAGCCAAACCATCAATTCGAGACATTCTCTCCCATATTGCCCCTTTCGATCCAGATTGGATTTCTCACGCCAACATTCCTTGGTTGCCGATCGTCGGTTGTCAAAAAAATGTAACAACGAACACGCATCATGGGTAAGTTCCGGCTGTCACGATCCATTGTTTCTCGCGATCAATCCGATTCTTGCCATTATTTTTTTTGAGACCTGCTGCCATGTTGAAAGAGATCCGCTGCGCCGGGGACCTGGTGATTGAAGCGCGCGCCATTTCACCGGACTTCAGAAATGAAGAGGTATTGGCATTGTTCGGCCAGCAATCGAGCTTGACCCACCTCCCCGTACTGATGGCAGATGGCCGCCCCTTGGGGCTGATCAATCGGAACATCTTCCACAGCATGATGACCAAGCCCTACTATCCTGAACTATACAGCCAGAAGAGCTGCATCACCTTCATGGACAAGGAGCCGTTGATTGTCGAAGCCAACCTGCGAATCGAACAGTTGACCGCACTGGCTGTCGCGACGGGTAACAAGGTATTTACCGACGGATTCATCATCGTGCAGGATGGAAAATACCTCGGTATCGGTCAGGTACTCGACCTGATGCACGCCATGACCGAACTGCAGGCACGGCAACATCGTCAGCTGGTTGAAAGCATCGAATACGCCAGCGTGATCCAGCAATCACTGCTCAAGCCTTCGGAAATCGCGCTGGAACAAACGTTACCGGGCAACCACTGGCTGATCTGGCAGCCGCGTGATGTGGTTGGCGGAGATATTTTCCACTTCAGTCAACGCGAAGACGGTTTTCTGGCCATCTTGTTCGATTGCACCGGACACGGCGTGCCGGGCGCATTCATGACCCTGATTGCCGAATCAGCGCTGGAACAAGCGCTCAATCAGCAGGGGGATCGGGACCCTGCCGCGCTCATGGCGACAATCAACCAGCACATCAAACATGCGCTCAATCAGCACCAGGACGGCAACAGGGAAAATTCGGACGATGGTCTGGACGGCATCATCCTCCGATACGAGCGCAGTAAACGCCAAATCACCTATGCCGGCGCGCACAGCGTTCTGTATTCCCTGAACATCGAAAACGATGCGCCTATCACCTTACATACCGGTGACCGAAAAGGAGTGGGGTACGCCAGCACGCCGCTCGATTTCAAATGGCATAACCACACCATCGCCATCGACGAACCCTCTCGCGTTTTCATGCTGACCGATGGGGTGATCGACCAGATTGGCGGGCCGAGAAAAATTGCCTTCGGCAAAAAACGACTCACACAGTTTCTAACCGAACAACGGCAAGTCGAAATGCCACTGCAAAAACAGCGTTTCATAGAAACATTCAGTCATTATCAGGGCACGCAGACACGACGAGATGATGTCACCCTGCTGGCGCTGAGCGTCACGCCGGCCTGAATCCCAACACTGAACAGAATCACCCTTAACCGCAGCCGCAATAAATGCAGGAAGAAGCAGGAATACGCCTCATGACTGAACACGACACACCGATTGCACCGCCCTGCTTCCCCGGGCTGGCCGAAAATCTCATTTTCTTTTACGCGGGTTATTTTTCTCAGAACATCATCAACGCCATCGGTGATGCCGTGCGTTTGCGCATGGAGCAATCGGAAGCATCGAGCAGCGTGCGACGCAAGATTTTTTCTACCTTCATCGAGATGGCACAGAACATCGTGCACTACTCGAGTGATGCCCTCACCCCGCCAGATCAGGCAACGCTGGAAATGCGTGCCGGTTCGGTGATGGTGACGCATGCCGACGGCCGGTTCTACATCCTTTGTGCCAACCCAGTCGACGCCGAATTCGCAGAGCAACTCAAACCCCTGTTGGACCCTTTGCGGGTTATGACGACAGAGCAAATCAAAAATGCCTATCGGCAAACGCTGCGCAGTAGCGACAGTTCAGAAAACAGCAAAGGTTCCGGCCTGGGCTTTCTCACCATCGCCAAGGACAGCTCGGCTCCGCTTGAGTACGGCTTTACACCCGCTGCCCATGGCATGTTGATGTTCACACTCAAGGCCACCATTTAACTTTTCACGCATCAGGATTCCGAACAATGGAAAAATTTTATCTCGCGGCGACCAGCAACACCCCGGAGGTGGATTTTGATTTTCCGCAACGGCGGCTCTCACTCAAGGGTGAGTCGTATCCAGAAAGTGCCGCCGCCTTTTACGGCGACATTCTGACGAAAACGGCCGAGTTTCTGCAGACGCTGGACCAGGAAAAGATCGACGTCAGTGTTCAGCTTTTGTACTTCAACAGTTCCAGCACAAAAATGTTGTTCAGCTTTTTCGAGATGCTGTATCAGGCGGCGGAGGCCGGCAACGCGGTGATACTGGACTGGTACCACGACGTGGACGACGAAACCATTCTGGAGTTTGGCCTGGAGCTGGCCGAGGACTTCCCTTCCATAGAATTCCACGCCCACGCCGTTGAATGATGATGACTACTCATAGCGCGTACGCACCGGACCTGTTCGAACGCGAAATCACGGTGTTGAACAAAGCGAAACAGGCCAAAGCCAATTCTTCATCGCACGCCGATCATTCAGCATTATCGGAACTGATTGACGAATATGAACGCGTGATCCGCGAAATGCGGCGGGTCATCGCCCATTCGGACCGAACCGAGCGTGAACTCAATAACGCGAACCAGCGTTTGCGCGAACTGACCGAGGCATTGACATTCCAGAACCGACACGATGGCTTAACAAGGCTGTTGAACCGCACGACACTCATCAGTGAGGCGGAACAGCTACTCAAGACGACCAATACCGCTCTGATCATGATCGATATCGATCACTTCAAGCAGATCAACGATCGTTACGGCCATCCCACGGGCGATAGGGTGCTCGTCGGGTTGGCGGATACGCTACGCTCGGTAATTCAGTCGCCTGCGCTATGCGGACGACTCGGCGGAGAAGAATTCGCCATCGTCGTGCCGACGAATCAACTCGAAGAGGTCATAAGTCTGGGCGAGAAAATCAGCGAAGAGATCAGAAATCTCCGCTGCGAAAACGAACTCGGCCTGCGGGTAACCGCCTCGCTCAGCATCACATTGGCGGAACCCGGAGTGAAATTCGACACACTGTACCTCTGTGGCGACGATGCTTTGTACCGAGCCAAGCACGAAGGGCGCAACCGAATTGAAATCGTACCCAATCGGATCACCCTAAGCGATTCGGTCCGACCACCCGCGGTGAGTTGACTCCTGCTAATATGGGTATCGCCCACAGTCAGAGTGATACGCATTGAAAAACACGGCCTATTTAGTCATCGCCATGGCGGGGTTTCCCACCCTGACCCAGGCCGTGGACTTGTCGCACTGTGCGTCCATCACCGAAGACTCGGCCCGGCTGGCTTGTTACGACAGATTAGTTTCTGATCAAGCAGCCAAAACCACCCCGTCACGCATCGCCGACACCGCCAATTCGAGCAATCAAACGGCGCCGGATAACGAATCTTCGGCAGCGCCCCCGATAGCCAAGGCGCTGAACAAACGCATCGACCAGGAAAAACAAGGTAATTCAAACGCTTTTTTAGTAAGCGCCTACAAGCCCAACTACTTTCTGCCGGTAACGTACACGACCAACCGTCTGGATAACCCTGTATACGATTTCAAACCCCAGCAGATCGAGTCCAAATTTCAGCTTTCCTTCCAGTTCAATTGGTGGGATCACCCCTTGGGCACCGATTCACGGTTCTACTTTGCCTACACCCAGCTTTCCTTGTGGCAAACGTACAACACCAAATCCGCCCCGTTCCGGGAAACCGATTACGAGCCGGAGGCAGGCCTTGATGTCACCATCAATCAGGATTTAATGGGATTAAATTTCCGCAAGCTGCGGGCCAGTTTCATCCATCAATCGAATGGTCAGGGCGGTTTGCGTTCCAGGAGTTGGAATCGCTTGGCGTTGCAAACGGCATTTGGTCGGGGAAATTTCGCCGGAGCCTTGCGTGGTTGGTACCGGATTCCCGAATCACGGGCCACCGATGACAATCCCGACATCACCGATTACCTGGGATACGGCGATTTATTACTGGCCTACAAATTCCCTACCGGCACGCTTTCTGCCACTTTGAGAAACAATCTCAAATCGAACAATCGCGGCTCGATCGAAATTGATTACAGCTTCCCGCTCAACAAGCATATCAAGGGCTATGTTCAGTATTTCAATGGCTACGGTGAGTCTCTGATTGATTACAACCGCTCGATAAACCGCATAGGTATCGGTATCGCATTGACAGACTGGCTGTAAACCCATCAAAGCGGACAAGGCATTAATATCCTTATATTTCAAAAGGTTATTAAAAGACCAATGCCTACAGAACATCAAAATAAGCCCAGCCTGGAACTTCTCACGATGACCAAGTAAAAAACTTTAAAAAAAAACGTTAATGTGCTAACTTTATTCGGGTTCGCTGGCTTTTAATTAGCCCCCTACCAACCCCGCGCATCAAGAAGAGCACGGCGGTACTCGTCGATAGGACGGGATAAACCGGCTCTAACCTGCTAAATATAACGCGGCGAAGCAACTGTTTACCTTCAGCGCCAGCAGCCACGTTCGCTCTGGGCGGTAGTGATAATGAGAATTCGATATTTTTCTGGGAGCTTGCAACTTCATGCATGATTTAGCCTGCTGGCGTGATCGGTTTTCCGCCCCAATGCTGAAATTGGGCACGCTGCTATCACTGACAATGCTTACGGGTTGCGCAGCCGTTGGGCCTGATTTTGTTGCACCTGCCGCACCGGACATTCCCGGTTACACCGCGCAAGCAATGCCCAAAAGCACCAAGGCAACCAACGGTATAAAACAAGGTGAAGCACAGTCCCTCAAACAAGCATCATTTAATCAGGGTGACTGGTGGAAGGCATTTAACTCACCCGAGCTGAACAAGCTGATTGAACAGGGCATGGCCGCAAGCCCCACGCTTGCCGCCGCCGAGGCCAATCTGGAACAGGCCAGACAAACCTACGCCGCCCAATCCGGTTCCACGGAACTACCACAGGTTAATGGCAAGCTCAGCGGCCAGAAGCAGAAGACCAACAATTCGGGTTTTGGTCAGGAAGGGAGTGGTCACGTCTTCGGTCTGTACAACGCGGGTGTGACCGTCAGTTACAACCTTGACCTGTTCGGTGCCAATCGCAGGGCGTTGGAAGCCTTGGCCGCACAGACCGATTATCAGAAATATCAGCTGGATGCCGCAAGGCTCACCCTGGCGGGCAATATCGCTGTTCAGGCCATGATGCAGGCGATGTTGAATGATCAGATCGCGACGACCAGGAGCATCATCAGCAATCAAGAGGAACAGCTAAAGCTGATTCGGTCGCGCTTCGATTTGGGCGCCGCAACCCAAAGCGACGTGCTGACACTCCAAACCCAATTGGATCAGACGCGAGCCACCCTGCCCCCGCTGATACTCAAACGCGATCAGAGCAACCATTTGCTGGCGACACTGGTCGGACAACCGCCAAGTACGGCCATGCCCGTGTTCAGCCTGAACGATTTCACACTGCCGGCCGAACTCCCCGTCGTCGTCCCATCACAATGGGTTGCCTCGCGGCCAGACATTCAGGCCTCAACGGCATTACTGCATCAGGCATCGGCTCAGTATGGTGTCGCCGTCTCGAACCTGTATCCGCAAATCAATCTATCGGCCACGCTGGGCTCTCAAGGCCTGACACCCGCCAGCCTGTTCGATGCCAACTCGATCATCTGGAGTTTGATTGCTGGTCTAACACAGCCAATCTTCAACGCAGGCCTCGAATCAGGAGCCAAGGCAGCCAAGGCTGCACTCTCTGCGGCAGCGGCCAATTATCAGCAAACCGTGTTAAACGGTTTACGCAATACAGCAGACGCCTTGCGCGCAACTGCCATCGATGCTGGCACACTCAATGCCCAAGCAGCGGCTGAAGGCTCCGCCCAGGCCTCGCTCGATCTCACGCAACAACAGATGAAGCTCGGTGCAGTGAATGCACAACAGCTTCTGACGGCACAGCAGCAAGTTGCACAGACTCGACTCCTGACACTGGCCGCCCGTTCGCAACGACTCACAGATACCGTTGCCCTATACCAGGCCATGGGCGGCGGCATACCCGCAACAGCCCCGAATCAACCTCAAACCCTGTCACAAAATCAAACAGCCAAGCCGGAGAAAAACACACCATGAAGAAAGGTACCCCCATCCGCATGATCATCATGCTGCTGCTGGTCGCACTGGTGTTCGGCGGCATTTACGGCTTCCAGCAGTTCCGCAATGAAATGATTTCCAAGGCGATTCGTGGCAAGGGTATTCCGCCGCAGGCGGTCTCCACCATCGTGGTCAAAAAGGAAGAATGGCAACCTAAGGTCGATGTGATCGGCTCCTTGCAGGCGGAACAATCCACCCAACTGGCCACAGAGGTCAGCGGCCTGATCACGCAGATTCATTTCAAGTCCGGCCAGGCGGTCAAAGCGGGCGAGAAACTGCTGGAACTCAATGATGCGCCACTGAAGGCTCAATTGGCTCAGTTGCAGGCAGCCGCCACACTTGCACGGCAGAACCTGACACGCGATCAGGCACAATTGAAAATCAGTGCAGTCAGTCGTGCCGTGGTCGAGAGCGATCAGGCCACACTCAAAAGCGCCGAGGCACAGGTTAAACAACAAGAGGCGCTGATCGATCAGAAAATCCTCAAGGCGCCGTTCGCGGGCAAATTGGGTATTCGCAAAGTGGATTTGGGGGAATATCTGTCGGCCGGTACCGCGGTAGTTAGCCTCCAGAAGCTCGACCCGATGTATGTCGATTTCACCATCCCGCAATCGGAATTGTCGCTGGTCACAATCGGCAAGAAAATTTCCATCCAAACAAATGCGTTCGCCGGAAAAACCTTTGAAGGAAAAATCACGGCCATTGAACCGCAGGTGGATACCAGCACCCGTAACATTACGGTTCGTGCCGCCATTGCCAATCCTGACGGCATGCTCATGCCCGGGCTGTTCGTGACGGCGCATGTAGACCAGGGTGAACCTCAGCAGTATTTGACCCTGCCCAGTACCGCCATTGCGTACAACCCCTATGGCAGCACGGTGTTTGTCGTCAAGGATGAAGGCAAGGACGACAAAGGCAAGCCCAAGCTCACGGTGGAACAACGCGTCGTAACGACCGGCCCGACCCGGGGCGATCAGGTTGCTGTATTGAGCGGCCTGAAAGCGGGCGAAACCGTGGTCACAGCAGGCCAGCTCAAGCTGCGTAACGGTGCCCCTGTGTTCATCAACAACAGCATTCAGCCTTCAAACAACCCGCACCCCGAGGTTAAAGACCAATGAGTACGGCGTCTTCGAAAACCCCAAAATTCACGGATATCTTCGTCTCCAAGCCCGTCTTGGCGACGGTGATCAGCCTGGTGATTCTGGTTCTGGGATTGCGCTCGTTCGGCCTGTTGCCGGTGCTGCAATATCCATTTACCCAGAATGCCGTGGTCACGGTCACAACCGCCTATCCCGGTGCTGATGCGAATCTGGTATCGAGCTTCATCACCACACCGTTGGAGAATGCCATTGCACAGGCCAATGGCATTGACTACATGACCTCCAGCAGCACGCAAGGGGTCAGTACCATTACGGTCAACCTCAAGCTGAATTACGAACCGGACAAAGCGCTCACCGAGATCAACACCAAAGTGAACTCGGTGCTCAATCAACTGCCACCACAGGCTCAGAAGCCAACGCTGTCGGTCAGTATCGGCCAGACCATTGACGCCATGTACATCGGTTTTTACAGCGATGTACTCAAACCCAATCAGGTCACCGACTACTTGATCCGCGCCGTTCAGCCAAAACTACAGGCAGTTGATGGTGTGCAAACCGCAGAAATGCTGGGTGCCAAGAACTTCGCCCTGCGTGCCTGGCTCGATCCAAACAAACTCGCCGCAGTGGGGCTTACCGCCGCCGATGTGTACAGCAGCTTGGCCGCCAATAACTATTTGTCCTCCAGCGGCCAGACAAAGGGGCAGATGGTTCAGATCAATCTGAATGCATCAACGGCGCTCAACTCACTTGATGGCTTCAAGAACCTGATTCTCAAAGAGAGCGGGGGCTCGATCGTCCGTCTGAAGGATATCGCCAATGTCACCCTGGGTGCCGAGGATTACGACTCCAGCGTTTCATTTGATGGCCGCAAGGCGGTCTACATCGGTATTCAGGTAGCACCCGGTGCCAATCTGCTGGATGTGATCAAACGGGTACGTGCGGTCATGCCGGGTATCGAGGCACAGCTGCCAACCGGTCTGAATGCCAACATCGTTTACGATTCGACCAAATTTGTTCACTCGTCCATCGATGAGGTGATCAAAACGCTGAGCGAAGCGGTATTGATTGTGACGCTTGTGGTATTCGTTTTCCTGGGGTCCCTGCGCTCCGTACTCATCCCGGTGATTGCGATTCCCCTTTCACTGGTCGGTACATTCGCGATCATGCTGATGCTGGGGTATTCGATCAACTTGCTTACCCTGCTGGCGTTCGTACTCGCCATCGGTCTGGTGGTCGATGACGCCATCATCGTGGTTGAAAATATCAGCCGTCACCTTGAGGACGGTGAAACACCGTTCAATGCAGCAAGAATGGCGGCACGCGAGCTCGCCTCGCCGATTATTTCGATGACCATCGTCCTGATTGCGGTCTACATTCCCATCGGTTTCATGCAGGGTCTAACCGGGGCTTTGTTTACCGAATTCGCCTTTACCCTGGTTGGAACCGTCACCATTTCGGCCATTATTGCACTTACGCTCTCTCCCATGCTGAGCTCGAAAATCCTGCGTGCGCCCAAGAAAGAAGGCGGTGGGTGGCAGGATCATCTCGTGCTCTGGCTGGACAAGCAGTTCACACGCCTGCATACGGCCTATCAGCGAAAGCTCAGCGGCGTGCTGAATTTCCTGCCCGTGGTTTTCACCTTTATTGTCCTGATGTTGGGCGGGATTTATTTCCTGTATTCGACCTCGCTGACCGAACTGGCACCGCAGGAAGATCAGGGTGTACTGATTTCGCTGGCGTTCAACTCGCCGACAGCAACGCTGGAGCAGCGTGAGTTGTATGCGCATCAGGTATTCAAGGATTTCGAGAAATACCCGGAAACGGCGCACGTATTCCAGCTCAATACACCGACGCAGGTTATCAGCGGCATGGTGCTCAAGCCGTGGGATGAGCGCAAACAAACGGCGACACAACTGCAACCGCAGGTTCAGCAGGATCTCGCTCAGATCGCCGGCACGCAGAATGCGGTATTCCAGCCCCCTTCCCTACCGGGTGCGCGTGGTTTCCCGATCCAGTTCGTGATCACCACGACGGAACCGTTCGACAAACTGTTCACGGTCGCGAATGATTTCCTGCAGAAGGCACTCAAAACAGGAGATTTCATCTTCCTGCAATCTGATCTGCGTATCGACTTGCCGCAAGCAACTGTCGTCATCGACCGGAACATGGCATCACAACTCGGCATCAACATGCAGGATATCGGTTCCGCGCTATCGGCCATGCTCGGTGGCGGGTATGTGAACTATTTCGAACTGGACAGTCGCTCTTACAAGGTGATTCCACAGGTTGCACAGGCTTACCGGCTCAACCCGGATCAACTCAAATCCTATTACCTTAAAACCTCGTCAGGGAAAATGGTTCCGCTCTCCACAGTGGCGCACATCACTACACATGTTCTGCCTGAAACGATCAACCACTTCCAGCAGGAAAATGCGGCCACGATTCAAGGGGTCAACTTCCCGACAATTCCGCAGGGTGTCGCGCTCGAAAAACTGACCCAGCTGGCCAAGGACACGCTCCCGACGGGCTACAGCTACGACTATTCCGGCCCGTCGCGTCAGTTCATTCAGGAATCGGGAGGGCTTGTTCTCACTTTCTTCTTTGCCATTGTGATCATTTATCTCGTGCTGGCAGCACAGTTTGAGAGTTTCCGCGACCCACTGATTATTCTGGTTTCGGTACCGATGTCGATTGCAGGCGCATTGATCTTCATCAACCTCGGCATTGGCAAGGCCACCCTGAATATTTATACGGAAGTGGGTCTGGTGACGTTGATCGGCTTGATTTCCAAGCACGGCATCCTGATTGTTGAATTCGCAAACAACCTTCAGAAAACCGGGTTTACGAAACGTGACGCCATCATCGAAGCCGCCGGCTTGCGTCTGCGACCAATTCTCATGACCACGTTCGCCATGGTCATCGGCGTGGTGCCACTGCTCACGGCATCGGGTGCTGGCGCGGTAAGCCGTTTCGACCTGGGACTGGTGATCGCCAGTGGCCTTGGCATCGGCACGATCTTCACGCTGTTCGTCGTTCCCAGTGTTTACATGATGATCGGTCACGATCTGAAAAAACATGCAGCAACCGAACCTGCTGAAGCAAACCAGGCACAGGAGGCCGTCTAACTTCTGCGGATAACCAAATCCAGACTGGTTTGGATTGCGGTCTATCCGCATGAAGTAGCGCAGCGCTGAACACGACTTTTCGTGATGCATCGTAAACAAGGGGGCCGCTGTACATACGACAGCGGCCCCTTTTATTCAAGAATGTCCTGTTAAATCAGCAGTGTTGCTAGTCGCCTGTCATCAAAACAGGATCGAGCAGGCGCTTGAGTTCTTCTTCTGACAGGTCTGTCATTTCAAGGGCAACCGCCAACACACTTCTGCGTTCGGCGTAGGCCCGCTTGGCAATTTTCGCCCCCAATTCATAGCCGATCACCGGGTTCAGGGCCGTGACCAGAATGGGGTTCATGCCCAGAGCGGCTTCAATCCGCTCATGATTGACCGTGAAACCGGCAATTGCCTTGTCTGCCAACAAACGCATGGCGTTGGACAATAACTGAATGGATTGCAACAGATTATTGGCAATCAAGGGCAACATGACGTTCAACTCGAACAAGCCGGACTGTCCTGCCAGCGCGACAGCCATATCAAACCCCTGAACCTGAGCGGCTACCATGGCGACCGCTTCGGGAACAACAGGGTTGACCTTACCGGGCATGATCGAACTACCCGGCTGCAAGTCGGGAAGGCTGATTTCACTGAGGCCGGCCAACGGCCCGGAATTCATGAGCCTCAGATCATTAGAAATTTTGGTTAACACAATGGCCAGGCTGCGGAAGGCAGCAGACATCGCAACCGGTTCATCCTGCGCGGCCAGACCTGCAAACGGCCGGGGCATGGAACGATACGCACCACCGGTTTCGCTGTTCAAAGCCACAATGAATGCAGCAGAGAAGCCTTCGGGCGCATTGATGCCCGTGCCGACTGCCGTGCCGCCCTGAGGCAGGGCCTGCATCCGATCGACAGCCTGCTCAATACCCAGGCGGGCGCCATCAAGGTGATCGACATAGGCCATCAGTGTCTGATCGAAACGAACAGGCATTGCATCCATCAAATGCGTGCGCCCGGTTTTTGTCACCCCGGCCAGCGCCTGAGCTTTGGCTTCGATAGCCTGCTTCAAGTAGTTGAGCGCGGGCAGTAACTCGCGTTTGACCGCCTCCACCGCTGAAACGCGAATAGTGGTGGGAATCACATCATTCGAGCTTTGGCTCATATTGACGTGGTCATTGGGATGGACACGCAGATGCGAATTTCCAAGCAAATCATTGGCCAGGCGGGCAATGACCTCGTTTGCATTCATGTTGGTGCTGGTGCCCGAACCCGTCTGATAGACATCGATGGGAAAAGCATCCGCGTATTGCCCGGCCGCTATCGCATGGCTGGCCTGCACGATGGCCTCACCCAATGCAGCCGGTAACACACCCAAGGTCATATTTGCCTGCGCGCACGCAGTCTTGACCTGAGCCAATGCGCGGATGAATTCCGCGGGTAACGGCATACCACTGATGGGGAAGTTATCGATCGCACGTTGGGTCTGGGCGCCCCACAATGCATCGACCGGTATGTTGACCGGCCCGATGCTGTCGTGCTCTGTGCGGAATTTTTGGGTTGTCATCGAGGAAATTACCCCACGGGTATCAGCGCGTGATGCCTCGCTCGCTACCTTTGATGAAGTCGAGCATTTGCTGCAAGGCGGGTTCTGTTTCGGCGGCTTGTTCGAATTCCGCCCAGACCATCTCATCACCCTGCTTTTTGACCAATTGACGGAAACAACGATTAAGTAAAGCGATGGTATCGGCATCAAAATGCCGACGTTTGAGCCCTTCCTTATTCAGACCGATTGACCGGGCACGAGCACCATCAGCCATGACGAAGGGAGGCACATCCTTGGAGATTTTGCTGAAGCCACCGATAAACGCATGAGCGCCAATTCGGCAGAACTGATGAGCCACGGCAAAACCGCCAAAGATGGCGTGATCGCCAACCGTGACGTGCCCGGCAAGCGAGGCAGCGTTGGCGAGGATGACATGGTTGCCGATCTGGCAGTCATGTGCGATATGCGCATAAGCCATCACCAAAACATCGGAGCCAATGCGCGTTACACCCCCGCCACCTTCGGTACCGCGATGAATCGAGGAAAATTCACGAATCTGATTCCGATCACCGATTTCAAGTGTTGTATGCTCGCCGTGAAATTTCAGATCCTGCGGAACTTCACCCAATACAGCATGGCAGTAGATATGATTGTCCTTACCGATCCGGCAGGGCCCCTTAATCACAGAATGACTGTCAATCTGTGTTCCCGCGGCGATCTCGACCTGACCTTCGATGACCACATAGGGTCCGACGACCACACTGGGGTCCAGACTCGCCTCCGGCGAGATTATGGCTGTCGGATGAATCACTCGGACACTTCCTTGGCAACACATTTGATCAGCGCCTTGGCAGCCAGTTCACCATCGACATGGGCTTCACATTGGAAAATCCCCATGCCTCGAACCAGACGTTTGAGTTCAACGCGGATAATCAATTGATCACCCGGCTCGACAACACGGCGGAACGTGACTTCATCCAACCCGACCAGCATGTAGAGAGAATTGGGATTTGGTACGACGCCCTGACTACTGAAGGCCAGTACGCCTGTCGCCTGAGCCATCGCCTCGGTAATCAGCACACCCGGCATGACGGGCCGAACCGGGAAATGCCCTTGAAAGAACGGCTCGTTGAAGGTTACATTCTTGACGGCCACCAGATATTCATTCGGCGCCCAGTCCAGAACACGGTCGATCAACAGAAAGGGAAACCGATGAGGCAATAGATGCATTATCTCTTGAATCATGATTGTTTTTGTTGTTGCACTCACGGATTTTCCTCATCTTTTTTTCGCAATGAGTTCAGGTCGGTTTCTAATACCTGAACACGATGCACAATTCGCTCGAGTTGTTTGAAACGAGCGGCGTTTTTATGCCAGTTCTCGTTGGTGTCCAATGGCGTACCCGCCGAGTAGACGCCGGGCTGACGGATGGAACGTGTGACCATTGACATGCCGGTGATATGCACACCATCGGCCAATGTCAGGTGCCCTGCCAGACCGACACCACCGCCCAAAGTGCAGTACTTGCCCACGACGCTCGAACCGGCCAGGCCAGCGCAACCGGCTATGGCCGAATGTGCGCCGATTTCAACGTTATGGGCAATCTGAATCAGATTATCCAGCTTCGCGCCGTCATCGATACGCGTGTCATCCAGCGCACCTCGGTCGATCGTGGTGTTGGCACCAATATCCACATCATCACCAATGACGACGCGCCCCAGCTGCGGCACACGCCTCCATTTTCCGTGTTCATTCACGAGGCCAAATCCATCAGAACCGATTACGGCACCCGGTTGGATGACACAGCGTGCGCCGATCACGCAATGATTCATCACGGTCACGCGCGCGATCAATTCGGTATCCGAACCGATCGACACGCCCTCCCCCAGGATGCAACCCGGACCAATGCGTGCACCCGAGCCAATTTGGCAGCCGGAACCAATCACGGCATAAGGACCCACGGTTACATCATCTGCAAGATGCGCATCCGGGTGAACAGAGGCGCTCGGGTCAACACGCTTTGACGCTTCAGGACGGGGAAACAACCACTCCAATACATCGACAAAAGCCGACTGGGGGTTCGATACCAGAATCAATACAGAACTCGATGGAAGCGCTTCCTGATCTTTTACCCGGCAAAGCACCACTCCGGCAGATGTCTTGCCGGGTTGAATGCCTCGTCTGTTTCCACTGAAATAGGCCAGATCGGAAATCGTCGCACTAGCCAGCGAGGCAACCCCACGAATAAGCCGCTCGGCATCGCCACGCACCGAAGCGCCCAATCGTGCGGCCACATCGGCGACACGGATGGCATCTGCAGGGATCGCGGGCATTTCGCTTAAAGCCGATCAAAGACAGGAGGGCCTGTCGTTACTTTCCGGCACTCGCGTCTTGTTTGAGTTTGGCAAGCACATCACTTGTTATATCAACCTGGGGGGCAGCATAAACAACGCCTTCGGCCAAAACCAGGTCATAACCTTTTGTTTTAGCGACGTCTTTAATGGCGGCAAGCACAACGCGCTGCAACTTGCCCAATTCCTCGTTTTTACGCAGATTCAGGTCGTCACGGAAATTACTCTGCATACGCTGCAGATCACGAAGCTGACGATTAAGCTCCTGTTCCTGCTTGGACCGGTCGCTATCGCTCATGGTCACCCCATCGCGATTGAGCTTGGTTTCCAAAGCCTGGGCGGTTTGTTGGGCATCACGGATTTCCTTCTCACGAGGCGCGAATTCCTTTTCGAGCTTCTTCTTGGCAATATCAGCCTGAGGCGCTTGCTCAAGTAGCGTAGAGGAATTGACAAAGGCAATCTTGATTTCCGCCGACTGTGCAGTCGCAGCGAAGAACAAAGCCAACATAGAAACTAAAGCCAATGCAATGCGATTCACGCAAACTCTCCTAAAAAAACAAAAGCAAAACCGGAGCCAGACAGCAGACCCGGCATTATCTCACAAGTGATGACCTTCGAGCGCTCCGGATCAAAAGCTCGTGCCGACAGTAAACTGGAATACCTGCGTGCGGTCACCAGGCTTGCTGTTCAAAGGCTTGGCCACACTGAACACCAGAGGACCGACCGGTGAAATCCAGTTAAAGCCAATCCCGACCGACTGACGCAGATCCTGCGCACTGAAATTATTGTAATCGTTGTACACGTTACCGATATCCCAGAACAGCGATAAACGTACATTATTCGACTGCTTGGTCAAAAACGGCATGGGGGTGATCAATTCGAGGCCGCCAGCGGTCAGGAACGTGCCGCCCATCGGATCGCCGTTGGAATCGACCGGACCAAGCGAGTAATCCTGATACCCTCGTACCGATTGGATACCGCCCGAATAGTAATTCAGAAATGGCGGTACACCGTTGTAGTACTGGCTGACGCCACCGTAGGTCGATTGTGTGTTGCCATAAGCCTTGATGAGCCCGACCTGACCATGCGCCGACAGGGTCGAATCAGACCAGAGGGGGAAGTAGATCCGCCCCCTATAGTCGCCCTTGTAATAGAGCAGCTGGCTACCTGGCACCGCCAAGGTGGCCGAAACGCTTTGCAGAATACCCGAGGTGGGGAAAATGGCCTTGTTGCGCGTATCGTACTTCAAGGTGGGAATCAGGCTGAATGTGTAGAAACTCTCGCCATCAAAGCCCGGGCCTGGGCGATCGTAGCCATTCTCGCCCAATGGGGTTACCGGATAACTCCCTGTGGGAACGACAGGCACGCCGGTAATCCAGCTTGGTGAGTAGCTGGTGGATTTGATTTTCTGATTCTGCAACTGGAAGGCGATTGACGCATAAGTGTTCTCGGATAGTGGCACACCGAAGTTGATGTTGCCCCCGATCGAATCGACCAGATATCGGGAAAGAGACAGCTGTGCCGCATTCTGCTTGGAATAGAACAGACCGAAACCCTGACTCACGCCATCGATGGTGAAATAGGGATTGTTGTAATTGAACTGCACACCCGTCTGGTATGAACTGCGCTGCAAGTTGATACCGACCGATTTACCGGAACCCAGGAAATTTGACTGGTTAAGGCCCAAATTGAAGAGCACACCCTCGGATTGCGAATAACCAACCCCCGCCGTGAACGAACCGGACAATTGTTCGGTAATGTCATAGTCGACATCCACCTGATCAGGCACACCTGAAACCGGTTTGACCTTTTGATCCACGTGCTGAACGGAAGGCAGGCGCTGGAGGCGTTCTTTGGAGCGGTCCAGCTTGTCGGCCGCATACCAACTGCCCTCCATCTGCCGCATTTCACGGCGATAGACCTCTTCATTCGTATTGAAGTTGCCGTTGAACTCGACATGACGCACGGTAACCCGGTCGCCGGGTTGTATGTTGAAATCGATGGCTACGGTTTTATTGTCTTCATCGATCTTGGGCATGGGTTGGACGCGGGCCAGTGCATAGCCATCGTTACCCAACCGCTTGGCAATGGCATCCGAAGTATCGATCACATCCTTGCGGTTGAAGTATTCGCCTGTTTTGACCTTGTCAAGCGCGTCCAGTGTGGCCTTGTCCAGCAAAAGATTGCCGGAAAAAGTGACACCGCTGACCTTGTAACGCTGCCCTTCCGTGATGTTGATCACAATGGCCATGTGCTTGCGGTCAGGTGTAATCGTGACCTGCGAGGAATCCACCGCAAACTTCAGATAACCGCGATCAAGATAGAAAGACCGCAGGCTTTCGAGATCGGTCGCCATTTTCTCTTTGGAATATTGATCTGCGCTCGACCAGAAAGCCCACCAGGAAACAGGATGCATCGCGAGTTGAGACAACAGTTCCGATTCGGAGAAGTCATGATTCCCGATAATGCGAACCTGCTGGATGCTGGCCGGTTTACCCTCGTAGATATCGATGGAAACGAAAACACGATTGTCATCCAGTTTCTGCACGTGAGTCTGAATCTGAACACCGTACTGCCCCAGGCTGTAGTACACGCGTTGCAATTCGGTTTTCATTTTGTCCAGCGCCTGCGGGTCAAGGACGTGCCCTTGGCTCAGGCCGATGTCTTTGAGCGCCTTTTGAAGCTTTTCGGTTTCAACTTTCTTGTTGCCTTTGACCTCGATGGCAGAGATGGTCGGCCGTTCCTTGACCTGAATCATCAACACATTGCCGACACGCCCTACATTGACGTCGCTGAAGAAACCGGTCTTGTACAGCGCGTCGATAACCCGGGTGCTGTCGCTTGCAGTGAAATCATCACCCACGTGATAGGGGATATAGGTAAAGGCGGTGCTGGGCGTGACTGTACGCAGACCTTCCACCTTGATATCCGAAATCACAAACGCATGGGCCAGCGTTGGTATGAGCAGCAAAGCGCCCGCGATGGGCTTCAGTAAAAACCGAGCCAATGAAAACTTGATAGGTGAAGTCATGCTTGAAGTGAGATCCCAAAGATTCGGATAAAAGTGTTTAAAGTAAATTTCACAGCTCGTTCAGGTCACTGATCGATTCTGTCCGGCTAACAAGCCAGACCAATCAAACGAAGGAGACCAAGCGTGTGCGCAAGGTTAAGCACACTGCCTACCCCATCAACAATCGGGCTATTGTCGCTGACTATGCCTAGTGCAGCAACCGTGAGATGTCATTATAAAAAGCCAGCGCCATCAAACTCACCAGAAAGGCCAGACCTATCTTGGTTGCAAAAGCTTCGAGCGCCGCTTCCGCTGGTTTCCCTCGAATGGCTTCAACCACGTAAAGTACCAGATGGCCGCCGTCCAGCAAGGGGATGGGCAGCAAATTCATGATGGCTAGCGACAGGCTGACCAATGCCATGAACCCAAGGAAAGTGGAAAAGCCGATGATCAGACTCTGCCCGGCATACTCGGCAATCGCCACCGGGCCTGAGAGATTGGACAAACTCGCCTGACCGGTCAGCAAGCCAACGAACACATTAAAGGTTAGCGTGGTCATGGCCCAACTTCGCGATGCGGCCATAGATAACGCCTCGACCGGATTGTATCGCTCCAGAACCAGCATCTGTATCCCATCTGCCTTCGCGCGTGCCACGGCATCGGGCACCAGGCCCAACTGGGCACCGATCCGCCCAACGGAGGTTGTTTTGCCATCGACACTGGTGGATGTTTCGGTCTTGGGCGTAACCGTGATCTGTTCTGAACGCCCATCACGAAGCACGGTCAGCGTGACGGGCTTGCCAGGAGAATGCTCGATACGTGAAATCAGAGCCCAGGGATCGCGATAAGTCGAACCATTGATCTCCTGAATGATGTCGCCTTTCTTCAAGCCGGCTTGCTCGGCGGGGCTGGCCGCCATCACCTTATGGATGAGGGCGTCACCCTTTGGCGACCACAGTCGGTAACCGATTTCTCTCAACACATCCGCGGCCGGACCCTGATGATTGCCCTGAAGGGGTTTGAGCTGGGTCAAATCGAGGGTGCCGGCGTTGACAGCGCCCCGGTGCTCGAATTCAATCGGCACCTTGGCCCCGGCCACCCCTCCTTCCAGCACGGCAAGCCGCAGATCGGAGAGGCTATGAATGGTTTGTCCACCGACCCGAGTAATCACATCACCATCCTGAATGCCGCTACGCGCCAGCACGGAGTCGGCGGGCACTACGCCCACCTTGGGCAGCACACCCTGAACCCCGACCATGAACATCAACATCCAGAGCACCAGTGCAAGCAGAATATTCGCAACGGGGCCGGCAAGAACGATCAGAAAACGCTTCCATACCGGCTGGCAATTGAATGCCCGATGGCGCTCGGAAGGGTCGACAGGCCCTTCGCGCTCATCGAGCATTCTCACGTAGCCGCCCAAAGGAAAAGCGGCAATGCGGTATTCAATCGCATCCGGCCCTTTACGAGTGGACCATAACGTAGGGCCAAAGCCGAGTGAATAGGTCAAAACCTTGACCCCGAGCTTTCGTGCCACCCAGAAATGGCCGTATTCATGGAATGCGACCAACACCGCGATGGTGATCAGGAACCCCAACAAACTCATTAAAATATTCATGTCATCAACTGGTCCAAAAGAGTACAGGCAAGCCCACGTTGGGCAATGAAGCGATCAGCCACGTGAATTCTCGAAACGAATGACCGCCGCACTTGCCATCGCACGTGCCCACTCGTTCTCGTCCAACACCGCCTCCATGGACTCGGGCGCGGCCGTCCGGGTTCCGGATTGAACCGAATTCATGACGTCCTCGATCAACCGGGAAATATCGTTGAATGAGATACGGCCATCCAGAAACGCGGCTACGGCAACTTCATTGGCGGCATTCAGCACGAGCGGCGCATTGCCGCCACTTTCAATCGCCGCATAGGCAAGCCGCAAGCAAGGAAAACGTTCAAAGTCGGGCGCGTGAAAATGCAACCCGTTAAGGGCTGTAAAGTCCAGCGGAGCCACGCCGGATTCGATTCGTTCCGGCCAGGCCAATGCATGCGCGATGGGTGTGCGCATATCCGGCAAGCCCATCTGGGCCAGTACCGAGCCGTCTGCGAACTGCACCATGGAGTGGATCACGGATTGCGGATGCACAACCACATCGATCCGCGACGCTGGCATCCCAAACAGCCAGGATGCCTCAATGACTTCAAGCCCCTTGTTCATCATTGTGGCCGAATCCACCGATATTTTACGCCCCATCGACCAGTTCGGATGACGACAGGCTTCCTCCACCGTAATCTCTGAAAAACGCTCGAGGGGGTGGGTTCTAAATGGCCCGCCGGATGCCGTCAGAATGAGTTTATCGACGGCTTTGGCAGGCTCCTCTCCCACGGGGAGACACTGGAAAATCGCATTGTGTTCACTGTCGATGGGCAGAAGCGTCGCACCGGACTCGGCGACGGCCGTCATCATGATTTGCCCCGCCGCGACCAGAGATTCCTTATTGGCCAGCAACACCTGCTTGCCAGCGCGCACCGCCGCCCAGGTCGAAGCCAGACCAGCCACTCCGACAATGGCAGCAACAACGACATCGACCGATGCTTCAGCCGCCAATGCGGCAATTTGCTCTGGTTGATCAATAACCTCGGGGCGCACCGCAGCATCCGGCATTTGCGTCACGATTCGCTCACGCAATCGGGCGGCGGCAACCGGATCGGCCACACCGACCTTGCGGGGGTGAAATTCCTGAATCTGCGCCCACAAGATATCAACCTGTGTGTTCGCCACCAGGCTTTGCACCCGATAATGCTGCGGGTGGAGGCGAACCACGGCCAATGTGCTCTGACCGATGCTGCCCGTTGAGCCGAAAATCGCAAGAGATTTCATTTCAAGGCCCCCACCCACTCAAGCCACAACGAACAGGTGCATCTGGGCAAGCGCCAGAAACCAGATAGGCATGGCCGCCAACTGGCCGTCGAGTCGGTCGAGCAAACCACCATGACCGGGCAGGATTCGCCCGCTGTCCTTCACGCCGGCCTCACGCTTCAACCGGGATTCTTCAAGATCACCTGCAACGGAATAAATCGCCACCAATATGCTCCAAACCGCCAATTGCCATGAAGGCACGGCCTGAAACAAGGGCAGCGCGGCACCAATCGCAGCGAGGATACCCACGCCAACGAGGCCACCAACCAAGCCTTCAATCGACTTGCCCGGACTCAGGGCGGGTGCGAGTTTATTTTTGCCCCATGCCCGACCGGCAAAATACGCCAACGAGTCGGCAACCGCCACAATCAAAATCCCGAACAGCAGTAACCACGGCCCCTGCTCCAGACGATGGATCATCACCACCGCAAACCAGAATGCGGGCAGGATCAGGATTCCAAGCAACGTACGAACAAGGGAAGAGCGGACAGGCGCGGCAACACGGCGGTGAATCCAGAGCCCCAGGATCAATCCCGCCCAACCCAACACGACAAGAGCGAACACCCCTGGAACCCAGTTACCCGGCAAGAATAGAAATAGTCCGGCACCCAAAACCGCGGCAATGACTAAAGCGATCCAGCGCAATCGTAAGTCGGTTGTACTGAGACGGAACCACTCATAACCCAAGCCAAGCGCGAGCAACGCGGTAAAACCGACAAAAGCATATCGAGGCAGCGCGAAAATTACGAACAAACCCAGCGCGCCCAGCGCCAATGCCGTCAAAACGCGCACCTGGGTCCCACTCATGGTTTTGTTATCTGCGCTCGTCATCATTCTTCAACACCACCAAAGCGGCGCTGGCGGGAGGCAAACCAGTTCAATGCCTCCTTAAAATCCTTGTCGGTGAAAGAAGGCCACAGACAGGACGTGAAATAGAGTTCGGCATAAGCGGATTGCCAAAGCAGGAAATTGCTGATGCGCTGTTCTCCACCCGTGCGGATGAACAAATCGACAGGCGGATGATCAGCCGTGGAAAGGTTGGCTTCAAAACAGGCGCGAACCGCGGTTTCGTCGTCAAGATTCACCGCGCCCTGCACTGCCGAACGAGCCAAATGGGTAGCCGCCTGAAGTATGTCCCATTGTCCGCCGTAGCTGACCGCGATCATCAGATGCATGCCATCGTTGGCGGACGTGAGTTCCTCTGCCTGTGTCATCGAATGACAAATAGCCTGAGGCAGACGCGTTCGATCCCCGATGAACTGCACACGAATGTCATTGGCGTGCAGTTCATTAATATCACGCTCCAACGCATAGGAAAACAGACGCATCAAAGCATCCACTTCTTCGGCTGGACGCGTCCAGTTCTCGGAGGAAAAAGCGAAAAGAGTGAGTACGGAGATATTTGCGCGTCGGGCAGACTCAATCAAACGACGAACAGCCCGACGGCCTCGTTGATGACCAAGGCTGCGCGGAAGATGCCTTTCTCTGGCCCAGCGCCCGTTTCCATCCATAATCACAGCCACGTGCAGCGGGCCATGGGATGTTAAGACAGCAGGAGAAGCCGCCCGGGATGTAGACTCTTTATCCGATGCCTTCACGCGGGATTAGACTTCTAGCAATTCTTTTTCTTTTTCGGCGACGAGCTTGTCGATTTCAGTGACGCACTGATCGGTCAATTTCTGGATCAGGTCCTGACCACGACGTTCGTCATCCTCGGAAATTTCCTTGTCCTTGAGCATGTTTTTCAGGTCGTTGTTGGCATCGCGGCGAATATTACGCACGGCCACCTTGGCATTTTCACCTTCGGTGCGCACTACCTTGCCCAACTCCTTGCGACGTTCCTCGGTTAGCGCAGGCATGGGAACCCGAATAACCAGACCGGAGGTTGACGGGTTCAATCCCAGGTCGGAAGTCATGATCGCTTTTTCGATTTTGCCGACCATTTCCTTTTCCCACGGCGTCACCGACAAGGTGCGGGCGTCTTCAGCGGACAGTTTGGCGACCTGGGACAAAGGCACCATGCTGCCGTAATAATCCACCGACACGTGATCAAGAATGCTGACGTGTGCCCGTCCGGTTCTGATTTTGCTCAATTCCACCTTGAGCGCATCGATGCTCTTGTGCATCCGCACATCACAATCTTTTCTGATATCTTCGATCATTTCAATAATTCCTCGGCTGTCACCAACGTGCCCACAGGCTCACCTTGAATGGCGCGCACCAGGTTATTCGTGGCATGAATATCGATCACCATCATCGGCATGTTCTGGTCGCGACAAAGCACGATGGCTGTCGCATCCATGACCGCCAGACGCTGATCAAGGGCGTGATTATAAGTTAAGTGCTCAAATCGGAGCGCATTTGGATTCTTCATGGGATCCGAGTCATACACGCCATCGACTTTCGTCGCCTTGATCATGATATCGGCCTGGATTTCGATGGCGCGCAAACTCGCCCCGGAATCCGTGGTGAAGAACGGATTGCCCGTGCCACCGACAAGAATCACGATCCGGCCCTTCTCAAGATGACGAATCGCCCGGCGGCGGATGAAGGATTCACACACGGAGGGGATGG
>NZ_JAQTTX010000026.1 GCF_028710545.1 Halothiobacillus sp.
GGATCGTAGCCGGTATACACCTGCGTCGGCCTGAAAATCCGGTTATTGGCGATCTGCTCTTTCCAGTGCGCCAGCCAACCGGCAGTCCGGGAAATGGCGAAAATGGGCGTGAACTGATCACGCGGGATACCGAGGGCTTCATAAAGCAGACCCGAGTAGAAATCCACGTTCGGGAAAATCCCTTTGGGCGCCAGACGCTCCTCGGCGCAACGTTCCAACTCCATTGCGATTTCATACAGTGGCGAAATCTGGCCACTGCGGTGCTCGCGCAATTGTTCGAGCAGCCCCTGAAGAATATCCGCGCGCGGGTCTTTGACCTTGTACTCCCGGTGACCGAAGCCCCAAACGACCTGCTTGTTCGTCAAGCGCTGATCCAGCCAGTCGGATACCTTTTCGACCGAACCGATTTCGTCCAGCATGTTGAGCACGCGCTGGTTGGCACCGCCATGTAATGGGCCTGCTAGGGTGCCGATGGCCGATGCGACCACGAGATTGGGCGGGGCGAGGGTGGAACCGCAAACCAGCGCCGAGAAGGTTGAAGCGTTGATGGTGTGCTCGGCATGCAGCACGAGGCAGGCGTCCATGATGCGCGCCTCGACCGGGTCCGGCTCACGCTCATTCATCATGTACAGGAAATTTTCGGCGTAGGTCAGATCCGTCCGCGGCTGGACGGGGTCATCTCCGCGACGGATGTGCTCCCACATCGCCACCAGCGTCGCCATGCTGGCGAGGATCTTGACGATCATCTGCTCGACGAATTCGCTGTCGGCACTGATACCGTTGGCTGTCATCCGTTCCTGTCCGGGATAGAACATCCCCAGACTGGCAACGCAAGTTTGCAGCGCCTCCATCGGGTGACCATCGATCGGCAGAAACTTCATGATGTCACGCACGTTGTATTTGACGCGGCGGTTGGCACGCAGATCGGCATCGAAACGCGCCAAATGATCGGCTTGCGGCAATTCGCCATTGATCAAAACCCAGGCCGTTTCTTCAAACGTGCTGTGGCGCGCCAATTCAACGATCGGATAACCACGGTAGGTCAGCAGACCAACCTGCCCATCCAGATAGGAAATGGCGGACTCCGTCGCGGGCACACCCTTGAGACCGGGCACATACCCGTTTTGCACTTTATCCATGTCGAGCCTCTAGATCGAGAAGGATGAACCACAACCGCAGGTGGTCGCTGCCATCGGGTTGCGGATCACAAACTGAGCTCCTGTTATGTCTTCTTTATAGTCAATCTCGGCGCCTTCAAGATACTGAATGCTCATGGGATCGACGAGCAAGGTCACGCCGCCGCGTTCCACCTGTGCGTCGTCTTCCTGCGCGGATTCTTCGAACATGAAACCGTACTGGAATCCGGAACATCCACCGCCGGTTATGAAGACGCGCAGCTTCAGATCGGGATTACCCTCTTCCTCGATCAGACTGCGCACTTTATTGGCGGCATTTTCGGTAAAGATCAGTGGCGCTTCGCCCACTGCACTATCAACAACTTCTGTATTCATCATTACACTCCAGAATTCTGGCCGGTTTAAACCGAAACATGGGTTCAATCATGGCTCAAAAGCCGGGAACCTGCTCAACTTTTGTTGTGTTTTTCACGGGGACAGGGCAACCAGATCAAGTCCTTGCTGCTCGGGAAAGCCCAGCATCAGGTTCATATTCTGCACAGCCTGGCCCGCCGCGCCCTTGACCAAATTATCGATCACCGAACTGATGACCAATGTTGAGCCAGCCTGAGGCCGGAAAATCGCCATCCGGCACAGGTTATTGCCACGCACGCTGCGGGTTTCGGGGTGGCTGCCCGGCGGCATGACATCCACAAACGGCTCGGCATCGTAATAGGTTTCATACAATCGCTGTACTGAAACAGTCGGTTCTTCGACAAGCGGAATATACAGGCTAACCTCGATACCGCGCACCATTGGCACCAAATGCGGCACAAAAGTCAGCCCGATGGGGCGCTCGGCAACCGCGGTGAGCGTCTGCACGATTTCCGGCTGATGGCGGTGACCATTGGCAGCGTATGCCTTGAAGCTTTCACCCGCTTCGGCCATCAACATGGGTACTTCGGCCTTGCGTCCGGCGCCGCTACTGCCCGATTTGGAATCTGCGATCAATCGAGTGTGATCGACCCAATCCTGCCCCATCAACGGCAAAAGCCCGAGTGTGGCCGCTGTAACGTGGCAACCGGGATTCGCCACAAGATCAGCATCACGGATTTCATCACGATACAGTTCCGGCAAACCGTACACCGCACGCTCGACCCATTCCGGCGAGGCGTGGGTCATGCCATACCACTTGGACCAGACCTCCAGATCCTTGATCCGATAGTCCGCCGCAAGATCGATCACCTTGATGCCCTGAGCCAGCAGTTCGGGCGCCTGCTGCATGGCGATCCCATTCGGCGTGGCGAAAAAAACGAGATCGCAATCGGCAAGGTTCGCCTCATCCGGGGTGGTAAAACATAAATCAATCGCACCGCGCAGATTCGGATACATCGCATCCACGCGTGTTCCCGCATCGCCACGGGAGGTTATGGCCGTAATTTCCACCCCGCCATGCCGTGCCAGCAACCGCATCAACTCGACGCCGGTGTAGCCCGTTCCTCCGACAATGCCGATTTTTTTCATGTTTTACTCCCCAGAAATGCCCCAAAAATGGCCCCTAAAAATAGCCCCTATAAATAGCAATTAATTCAGGACTAACGCATCATAACAAAGCTTCACGAATCTATCGGGTACACAAAAAATTCCGTGCGCAACAAAATCCGCGTCATTTTAGATCCACTCAGGCTTAGGCTGGCCAGCCCGGACTCTCTGGCCCCTATGGCTATTCTGGGCTTGTTTGCCGGTCTAATCGCTTCTGCATTGGTTACGCTCTTTCGCCTGACGCTGGAATCACTGCAGATTTATTTTCTGGGCCTGCCCAGTCCAGATAACTATTCCGCCTTGCCCATCGAGTGGCGATTCTGGTTGCCTGCATTGGGCGGGATTATCCTTGGGATTGTATTCATGTTTATCCCCCAAGCCGCGCGTGCCGTCGGGGTGGGCTTTGTGATCGTGCGATTTCACCGCGCTCAGGCCGATTTACCCTGGCCGAACGCCATCGTGCAATTCTTCAGCGCCGTGTGGGGGCTTCTGGTGGGCTTGTCAAATGGTCGAGAAGGACCCGGCGTGCACTTGGGCGCAACGGCCGGGAGCTTGCTTAGCCACTATCTTGATTTACCGCACAACAGCGCGCGCACCCTGGTCGGATGCGGGGCGGCGGCAGCCATCGCCGCATCGTTCAATACCCCGCTGGCGGCGGTCATTCTCGTACTCGAGTTAATTGTGCGGCAGTACACGCTAGCCACGTTTATTCCCGTCATTTTAGCCGCATCGGCGGGCGCACTTTTTTCCACCCTGTTTTTTGGCGACAATCCCGCCTTTAACATCCAACTGTACCATTCACTTGCTCTGTGGGAAGTTCCGGTTCTGGTTTTGCTCGGGCTGGTCATCGGTGCCTTCGCCGCTACTTATATCCACATCACCGAGGTATCGATTCACCGAACCTGGAAATGGCCGCTGTGGCTTCGATTTGGTCTGATTGGTGTCATTACCGGGCTTGTGGGGATGTACCTCCCCCAAGTGATGAGTATCAGTTATGACTCGGTCGGTTTGGCCGCCGGGGCTAAATTCACCCTGCTTTTGCTGCTGTTCCTGATTGTCGCCAAGCTGCTACTCAGTGCCCTGACTCATGGTTTTGGATTGCCTCTAGGCTCAATCGGCCCAACCCTCGTTATAGGTGGGTTCACCGGTAGTGCATTTGGTACCGTGTTGTTGCACTTCACGCAGATACCTGTCAGTGATGTGGCCTATTACACCGTGCTGGGCATGGGGGCCATGATGGGCGCAACCCTGCAAGCGCCGCTGGCGGCGCTAACCGCTGTGATTGAACTCACGGGGGATACGGGTGCGATCATGCCGGCGATGCTCACGATCATTATCGCCAGCCTCACCAGCCGGACGCTCTTTGGCAAAGATGGCATTTACGATGCCGTGCTCTTCGCCAACAGCCAACAACTGCGACTACTCTCGCTCTGGCACAATGCAAACGATATTGCGATCAGCAGCATCATCAACCGCAACTTTACCGAAGCACCGGCGCAGTGCTCCGTCAGTGAGCTTAAGAAATTGAAGGCCGCCACCCCGGAGTGGCTGGTGGTTCGGGATGATAGCCGCCAGCCCATCGGGGTGATTTCGGGCTATGAGCTGGATCGCTTTTTGTCCACGCTGATTACCCATAACCCGCCAGAAGAAATTGCATCGGCAGACGGAAAGTTGCCGGAAATACCGGAAGCGGACATGCGCTCTGACAAGCAGGAACCCGCCGAACGGATCGTTGACCTGACCACCGAGCTGACCATGTTCCCGGCCAAGGCAGTCGATATCGGCCTGACCCTGATCGAAGCCCGTGAACTCATGCACATAAATAAGGTCGATGTCCTGATCGGTCAGCGCACCACCATACCGCCATTCAAGCGGACTTTTGGCGTGCTGACCCGAAGTTTGCTTGAAGATCAGGCATAACCGACCACAACATAACAACACCCCGGCATAACACTCCAGCCAAGTAGATATCAAGGTAAAACCATGAATGCAGAACCCGATTTTTCCGCCCAACGCCGCCTGCTGATTGGCGGTGCCGCGCTTGGGCTCATCACTGCCCTGACCGGTTGCTCGACCGAAACCCCCGTCAACCTGAGCGGGCTGACCGTGCAAGACCTCAACGGCCAGCCTGTCGATCTATCCAAACTGCTGGGCAAGCCAACCGCCATCACCTTCTGGGCGACGACCTGCCCCGGCTGTGTGGAAGAAATCCCGCACATGATCGCGCTGTACGACAAGTTCTCGGCCAAAGGCGTAAATGTAGTCGGCATGGCGATGTCTTATGACGCACTCGACCAGCTCAAAGCCATGGTGTCGGAAAAGAAAATCCCCTATACCGTGTTGCAGGACAAAACCGGTGCTGCCGCTGCTGCGTTCGGGCCGGTGCGCCTGACGCCCACGTTCTTCGTGCTGGATGCCAAGGGCAATATTCGCTACCAGAAGATCGGGCCATTCGATACCGCGCGTGTCGATCAACTACTGACCTCGCTAACCTCAAGCTAAAAATCATGCACAGTCAAGTCCGCATGGCTACCGGCCAGCGCGGGATTGGCGTGCGCGGATTTGGTACACTCGGCTTTCTATTCTTAATAAGGCCAGCAGCCAAAACCATGAGTATCATCATTAAAACGCCGGAACAAATCGAAAAAATCCGCCACGCCAGCCTGCTGGCAACCGAAGTCCTGAATCTGCTTCGGCCACTGGTCCTCGCGGGCGCTACGACCGATGAGCTGAACTCGGTGGCACACAAGCACATCACCGAAGTGCAGGGCGGCGTACCGGCCACATTGGGTTATCACGGTTTCCCCAAATCGCTGTGCACCTCGCTCAATCACCAGGTGTGTCATGGCATTCCCGGCCCCCGAAAACTGGAAAACGGCGACATCATGAATATCGACGTCACCGTCATCAAGGATGGGTGGTTTGGCGATACATCGGCCATGTACACCGTCGGCACGCCTTCCATCCGGGCGCAACGACTGATCGACGTGACTTATGACGCCATGATGCGCGGCATCGAGGAAGTGCGGCCGGGCGCGACGTTGGGCGATATCGGCGCGGCCATTCAGAAAGTGGCCGAATCCAGTGGTTTTTCCGTCGTTCGCGAATATTGCGGCCATGGCCTCGGGCAAAGTTTCCACGAAGATCCTCAAGTCCTGCACTACGGCAAACGGGGTGAGGGTATTCGCCTCGAGCCCGGCATGGTGTTCACCATTGAACCGATGATCAATGCGGGCAAGCGCGACATCAAACTGTTAAACGACGGCTGGACCGTGGTGACGAAGGATCACTCCCTCTCGGCCCAATGGGAACACACGATAGCGGTGACCGAAGACGGCTTCGACATCTTGAGTGGCGATTCCCGTCCCGCCAGCATGATATCGCCCGCATGAGACCATCTCTGGCCGCGCCTTCGGGGGAGCACGCCGATCTCGGCGCCCGCATAGCCCAGCATCTGGCAACGTGGCCGGAAGCGCTGCGTGCGGCCGATGGTGCACGGGTGTTTCTAAAAACGCATACCCGTTTAATCGACGAACTGCTCAAAAGCTACTGGCCTGAGGAACTCGCGTCAGGCGCAGCTGCTCTGGTCGCAGTAGGTGGTTACGGTCGCGGCGAACAATTCCCGCATTCGGACATCGACCTTTTGATCCTGCTCGAAACCCATCAACCCGAGACAGCCATTCAGGACTTTCTGCGCCATTTGTGGGATGCAGGCCTTGTGATCGGCCATGCGGTGCGCACGGTCGAAGAATGCCTGATCGCCGGACGCGACGACGTGACGGTTTATACCAACCTGCTCGATGCCCGCCTGATTACCGGCAATGCTGCTTTGTTCGAGCAACTGGGCCAATTGGTTCGTTCAGATCGGGTCTTTCAGGACTGGTCCTTCTTCCAGGCCAAGACGGCCGAGCAGGCCATGCGTTACCGCACATTCGATGAAACGGGCGCCAAAATCGAACCCAATATCAAGGAAAGTCCCGGCGGCCTGCGTGATCTGCACACAATTCGCTGGATCGGCAATCGGGTAGCGGGGGCAGGTACGCTCGATGCCATGCACGAGCATGGCCTGCTGGGGGATCGGGAATGGCAGACACTCACGGAGGCTGAATCGTTTCTCAGCCAAGTCCGCATCGGTCTGCACGCCCTGGCAGGACGCGCCGAAGAGCGCCTTCTGCTGCTGCATCAGAAAACCTTGGCGGCACAGTTCGGCTATGAGGGCGAGCAGGACGGCAACCTTGCCGTGGAACGCTTCATGCAGCGGTACTTCCGTACCACCATTGAAATCGAGCGCCTCAATCAGTTGATCCTGCAAAACTTCCGCGAAGCGCTCGACCCGTATCCGGATAACCGCATCGTCCCGATCAACGCCCGATTCCGCATCCGGGGACATTTACTGGAAACTGTCGATGCGCAGGTATTCATGCGCTCGCCGACGGCCATCCTCGAAATGTTCCTGCTTCTGGCGCAGCACACCGAACTGCTGGGCCCCAGCGCCGCCACGGCACGGCAGCTCCGGGCCAACCTCAGCGTCATCGACGAGGGCTTTCGCAAAAACCCTCAGGCGCAACAATTGTTCATGGCCATCTGGCAGAACAAGACCGGCGTCTACCGGGCACTCAAGGCTATGAACCTCAACGGCGTTCTGGCGGCCTATATTCCGGCCTTCAGTCAGATCGTCGGCCTGATGCAGTTCGATCTGTTCCACGCCTATACGGTCGATGCCCACACCCTTCTGGTCATCCGCAATCTGCGGCGCTTTTCCCAGCCTCAATTTGCAGACGAACACCCGATGGCCAGCCAGATCATTCGTCGCGTCCAACGCCCGGAGGTGCTCTATCTTGCCGGATTGTTCCACGATATCGCCAAAGGTCGTGGCGGTGACCACGCAGAATTGGGCGCTGTCGATGCGCGGCAATTTGCCAGGGCACATGGCTTGCCAGGCGCTGAGACCGAACGTCTGGTCTGGCTGGTCGAAAACCATTTGATGATGTCGTTCACCGCGCAGCGTCGCGACATCGAAGATCCCACCGTGGTGGAGGAATTCGCGCGCAGTGTCGGCAGCCCTGCCCGACTCGATGACATATACCTTCTCACAGTGGCCGACATCTGCGCCACCAACCCCAACCTGTGGAATTCCTGGCGTGATGCCCTGCTCAAGCGCCTGCACCAGTTGACCGAAAACTGGTTTAACAAGGGCGAGCAGAGTGCGCGCGAGATCGTCGATGCCACCCGCGCACAAGCCCATCGCGAAGGCATCGCCGCGCACATCCCCGCCGAAGACCTCAACGACTGGTTCCGGGGCCTGCCGGATGATTACTTCCTGCGAACCGAGATAGACTCCGTGCTGCAACATGCGCGCCTGGCGTTGGGTGAAGACGGCCTGCCCGTTCTGTGGATCAGCAACGCGCCCGATCAGGATGCCATCCAGATTCTGGTATTAACCGAACACTGTCATGGCCAGTTCGCCCGCATTGTGGCCGAACTCGACCGCAGCGGATTGAACGTCCAATCAGCCAACATGACCGTGATCACGCCTACCGCGGCGCATCCACAGAACCGGGCGTTGTTCGAATTCTTCATTCTCGACCAGCATGATGGTGCACGATTGGATCACTGGTCGCTCGAAATGTTGCGCACGCGCCTGCACGACCGGTTGCAAAGTCCGGATGCAGCGCGCACCCGCATTCACCGGCGCAGCCCGCCTCAACTCGCCAGTATCGATGTGGCGACACAAATTCAGTTTTTGAGTGACCACCGTCGAGGACGCACCGAAATCCAGATCATCACCAAGGATCGTCCCGGCCTGTTGGCCGACATCACCGCCGCATTCGCAGATCTGGACATCAGCCTCAATCACGCACGCGTCAGCACACTGGGTGAACGCGTTGAGGATGCATTCTATGTGGTTGAAAGACAGGGTCGTGCCGTGGATTCGCCCAAACGCTGCGCAGAAATTGAAGCGGCGCTACGTGCAGCCATTCACAGCCGCTCATGAGTTCAAACACAAGGCATCTCGCGGGCGTAACCGACACCATCGAGCCTTGGCGCCTGCTGGCCGAAACGGCGGATTTTCTGATCATCGCCAAGCCCACGCGCATGCTCACCCAACCCGGCAAGGAAGCGCACAAAACCGACAGCCTGATCACCCGCGTCAATCAGGAATTTCCCGAAGCGCGGATCGTGCATCGACTGGACTGGGATACATCGGGCGTGATGGTGCTGGCTAGGCACGCGCGAGCGCACCGCGCACTTTCCATCGCGTTTCAGGATCGGCTCACACAAAAGCGCTACATCGCCCATGTCGATCGCGCGCCCGTGCCACCGCAAGGTTTGATCGACCGGCCGATCGGCCCGGACAGGGAACACCGCCCCCGCTACCGGATCGACGAAGAACAGGGCCGACCATCCCAAACGCGTTATGTCGTGCAGGACGAAACTGCAGATTACGCTCGCCTGGAACTGGAACCCATTACCGGCCGCTCGCACCAGCTTCGGGTGCATCTGCTGTCCATCGGCCACCCGATACAGGGCGATACACTCTACCACCCTCAGGCACAAAACCATGGCCGGCTGATGCTCCATGCCGAATCGTTGTCTTTTCCTGACCCCGCAAGCGGAATCATGCAGACATTCAGCGATCCAGCCCCCTTTTAGTGCACTCTTTCAATCGACACTTCCCAGCGCTTCGCGCACGGCGGGCATTGCCCGGCGACTGATTTCCAGCGGCTCGGGCACCCCCACCACCTCCGCCAGATGCTGGCCGGACGCATTGCGGGTGATTGCCCGCAAACGGGCGCGATTGATCAGACTGTGTCGATGCAAACGAAGCAAATAATCGCCGAACAGCCCCTCCAGTTCCTTGAGACTCTGCTCCAGAAGCAGATCGCCTTCAACCGTGATCAGGCGGGTGTACTTGTCCTCGCTCAATGCGGCGATGATATCGGAGGCGGATACCACGCGCTGCTGACGTCCGATCTGGATATTCAGGCGCGGCTCGTGGCTTTGCTGGGCGCGGGTGGGTTGTGCGGCACGCGCAAGGGCTTGGGTGAGGCGCTCAGGCTCGATGGGTTTAACGAGGTAATCGATCGGACTGCTCGCAAACGCCTCCAGCGCATGCCCGGGATGGGCCGTAGTGAAAATGATCGCAGGCGGCACGGCCAACTGGCGTAACCGCTTCGCCCAACTCAACCCCGACTCGCCAGGCATTTCGATATCAAGAAACACCAATTCCGGCTCGGACGCGAGTGCAGCCTCGGCCTTTGCCACATGATCGGCCTCGCCGACCACCAGAACATCCGGGTGTTCGGCCAACAACCGCCGCAGGCGCGCACGGGCCAGCGGTTCGTCATCGACAATTAATACACGCATGAATTCATCCTTGCATCTCATCAGCTTTCGGGCGTGGCAGCACCAGTTTGACGCGAAAATGCGCGTCAATCACCCCGGTGCGCAGGCTCGCGCGGTCACCAAACATCAACGCCAGCCGATCACGGATATTCTGCAGGGAAATTCCGTTGCCGTCCCGGGCTGGCGGCTGTGTATCCATGATGACCGGATTATCGATCAACAGACTGATGGCCTGGTCACCCACCAGACACTCGATGCGAATGGTGCACGGTTCAAAACTGCGTTCTACCGCGTAGCGCACGGCATTTTCCACCAAGGGCTGGATGGTCAGAATCGGCAACGTGATCGCCGGCAACGGATCTTTGGGCAATACCCATTCGACGACCAGACGTGGCCCGAGGCGCCAGCGTTCCAATGCCAGATAGCGACGGGTCAGAGCCAGTTCATCCTCCAGACTGGCCGTATCGCCCGCGTGCAGGGCAGCGCGAAAGATCGAGGCCAGATCCAGAACCGCCGCTTCGGCTGCCTTGGGATCGGTATCGATCAGAGCGGCCACGGTGTTCAAACTGTTGAACAAAAAATGCGGACGAATGCGGGCATGAAGTGCATCCAGCTCCGCCTTGGTCTGCGCCGTCACCCGCCGGGTTTTGGCCCAATGCAGGGAAAAAATCCAGATCCCCATACCACCGACCACCGAGGCAATCGCCTGATTGTGCAATAAAAAAGCGAACTGGCTTTCGAATGGATTCCATCCCAATCGGGTCAGCGACTGATAGGCCAGAATGCTGATGATCGACGTGACGATAAGCAGAATGGACATCACCACCACTAACAACCAATGCCGTGGCAGGCGACAGAGGGGCTTTTGCAGCGCGCACAACACGCCGACCGTAATCAGCGTCACCCAAGCGACGAACCATGAAGTTGTGCCCAGACGAATCCAGCGGTCTTCCGCAACGCCGGGGGCAATGGCCAGCAACAGCGCCAACCCGAATCCAAGCAACAGCGTAATCAGCAGAATGCGCGGCGTGCAAAACGCCGGCAACGCCATGATGGGCGGTTGCGGCAGGGATTGATCGCCCTGGGACTGATACGGCTTTGGCTTAGGCTGATCTGGTTTGTTTGCGCTCATAAACGCTCCCTGTCTGTATTTACCCTGCCCATCCATCTCACCAACCCTCGGGTTAGATCATCAAAGGGAGGTCGCGCGAGGCTTGCGATATACTACGCCACCCTGCGAGATATTTTAACGAGTGACCTTCATGATCCGCCCCGATGAACAGACCGCCCAAAGCCTAACCGAACTGCCGACGACCAAACTCTGGGGCGGGCGATTCGACGAACCCACCGACGCCTTTGTGGAAGCCTTCACCGCTTCCGTTGGTTTTGACCAGCGTCTGTTCCGCGAAGACATTGCCGGTTCCATCGCGCATGCAAAAATGCTAGCCAAGGTCGGCGTCCTCACCGCCGCAGAATGCGACAAGATCATCGACGGGCTGAACGGCATCCTGCTCGACATCGAGCGCGGCGATTTTGCCTGGGTTGTGGCCTATGAAGACGTGCACATGAACATCGAGGCGCGTCTGATCGACCGCATCGGCGATGTCGGCAAGAAACTGCACACCGGCCGCTCACGCAACGATCAGGTCGCAACCGACGTGCGACTGTACCTGCGTGGTGCCATCGATCGCATCGGGCAGGAACTGACTCGACTGCGTTCGGGTCTGGTCGATCTGGCCGAGCGCGAAGCCGATACCGTGATGCCCGGCTTCACCCATTTGCAGGTCGCCCAGCCGATCAGCTTTGGCCATCACCTGCTCGCCTGGTTTGAGATGCTGACCCGTGACGCCGAGCGGCTGGCCGATGTTCGCCGCCGCGTGAACATCCTGCCCTTGGGATCGGCCGCGCTGGCGGGCACATCCTACCCGCTCGATCGCGCCTATGTGGCCGAACTGCTGGGCTTCGACGGCGTCAGCCGCAATTCTTTGGATGCCGTTTCCGACCGCGATTTCGTCATCGAATTCTTGGCCGCGGCTTCGGTGACCATGATGCACCTGTCGCGCATGAGCGAAGAGCTGATTCTCTGGACCTCCGCCCAGTTCGCCTTCATTGACCTGCCGGATCGTTTCTGCACCGGCAGCTCGATCATGCCGCAGAAGAAAAACCCGGATGTGCCCGAGCTGGTGCGCGGCAAGACGGGGCGCGTTTATGGCGACCTGTTCGCGCTGCTTACCCTGATGAAAGGCCAGCCGCTGGCCTATAACAAGGATAATCAAGAAGACAAGGAACCGCTGTTCGACGCGGTGGACACACTGATGGGCAGCCTGCGTGCCTTCGCCGACATGATTCCGGCCATCGAACCGAATCGCGAGCGGATGCGCATCGCCGCCAAGCAGGGGTTCTCCACCGCGACCGATCTGGCTGATTACCTCGTGCGTCAAGGTGTTGCGTTCCGCGATGCGCATGAAATCGTCGGCAAGGCCGTACGCTATGCCCAGAACGCCGGTTGCGATCTATCTGAATTGCCCTTGGCGCAATTGCAGGCCTTCTCGCCGAAAATCCAGCAAGATGTGTTTGCGGTGCTGACCCTGGAGGGCAGCATGGCCGCGCGCGACCTCACCGGCGGCACCGCACCGAATCAGGTGCGATTGCAGGCGGCCGCTGCAAAAAAGGCACTGGAACGTTCGTAAAAAGCCCGCCATCAAACCGTCATCTAATGCGTTGCTTTTTGTTGTAATCTTCTCGTGGCGGTGCGCTTTCGCCGCTTGTTCGCGAATTAATAACAAAAGGACTTAGCTATGAAAAACCTGTTTTTCTTCGATGACATGATCACCCCGAAAATCATCACGGTGATCTATTGGCTGTTACTGCTCGCGGTTGTGATCGGCGGCCTCGGCTCCATGTTTACCAGCTACGGTGGATTCTCGTTCGGCTCGTTCTTCAAGGGCATCTTCATGATCATCTTTGGCGCCATCGGCGTGCGGATCTGGAGTGAACTTTTGATCGTGCTGTTCAAAATCAACGAGAACATGCAAAAACTGGCCGACAAGGACTGATTCTCCGCATCAAACCGAGTCCCGAAGCCCGTTCTTTGAGCGGGCTTTTATTTTGGCGGCCGGATCACATCCGCCAGAAACTGCCCCATATCCTGCATTTCCTCGGGGCAGATCTGATGCGCCATTATGTAGAAATGTGTTTCAACGCACGTGGCGCCCGCTGCGTTCAACACTTGCCCCATCCGTGCGGCCGAAGCAACGGGCACGACATCATCCTGCTCTCCATGGCCGATAAAGATCGGCATCGCTTTGCGGTCTTGTGGCAACACGAATTGATCCGCCGCCGGTAGCCAGGTGGAAAGCAGCAGAACGGCCATCGGCGTACGCTTAGCGGCACATGCTGCACGAAAAGCAATCACCCCGCCCTGAGAGAAACCCGCCAGCACGTAGGGATCGTCGCCCACTTGCGACTCGATCAGGGCCACAATCCGCTCAACCGAAGCCTCAACACCCGGCATATCCACCGGCGCATCACGATCGAGGCCATAAATATCAAACCAGCTCGGCATAAGATAGCCATTGTTGATCGTCACGGGCGCGACGGGCGCATCGGGGGCGTGAATAACAAACTCACCATTTGACCACCCGACAGATTCGGCCAGTATCCGTCCAATCGGCGCAAGATCGGCGCCATTGGCACCCAGTCCATGCAAAAGAATGATATGTACAGCTCGATTGGTCACCGTGAGTCATCTCCAGAAAAACAGGGCGAACGAGCATAGCTCAAAATCATCCATGCGCGCGTCCTGATACACTCATGCTTATGAAACATGCCCGAAAAATCACGAGGAAGACGTTATGAGCGACCCAGATAAAACGAATGTTGGTGAATTCGACCACCGTTCCACCCGACGGGACTTCGTATTCGGCGAATTGCACCGCAAGGACTTGCGTGAGGATCCGGCACTGCAGCTGCAAGAATGGCTCAAGGCTGCAGAAGCGGCGGGCAATTTCGATGCCACCGCCATGTGCCTGTCTACGGCCACTAAGGAAGGACACCCCTCGGCGCGATACGTTCTGCTCAAGCATCTGGATGGGCGCGGCCTGTGCTTTTACACCGACAGCCGCAGCCGCAAGGGGCAGGAACTGGCCGAAAATCCGTTCGCGGCACTCACCTTCTACTGGCCGGAAACGGATCGACAAGTGCGCGTGACCGGCCGGATCGAACGCCTGCCGGATGCGGATAATGAAGCCTATTTCAATCAGCGGCCCATCAAATCGCGAATTGCCGCGGCAGCCTCGCAGCAAAGCCAGCCGATCGAATCACGCGCAGCGCTGGAAGCGCGCTTCCGTGACATCGAAGCCCGTTATCCCGCAGGGGATGTACGGCGCAACCCGGCCTGGGGCGGCTATCGGCTCCTGCCGGATGAATGGGAATTCTGGCAAGGTCGGCGCTCGCGTTTGCATGATCGTTTTGTCTACACCCCCACGAGCGACGGCTGGCAGATTCAACGCCTGATGCCATGACCGATTCGCCACAGAACACAGCGATGGAACCGGGCTGGCAAGCCCAACTATCGGCCGTATTGAGTTCCGAGCCCATCGATCGGCTCCGGAATTTTCTGCGCACGGAATTGCGTAGCGGCAAACACCTGCTGCCCGACAAGGCCGATTGGCTCAACGCCTTTGCCGCCACACCATTCGATGATGTTCGCGTGGTGATTTTGGGGCAAGACCCCTACCCCACGCCCGGTCACGCCCACGGCCTGAGTTTCTCGGTACGCCCCACCGTCAGGCCACTACCCAAGTCGCTGATCAATATTTTTCAGGAATTGCGTGACGATCTCGGCATCGAGAACACACGCGGCGGTCTCACACCCTGGGCCGAACAGGGCGTCTTGCTGCTCAATGCCGTGCTCACCGTACCGGCCGGACAATCGGCCGCGCACCAGAATCAGGGCTGGGAGGTGTTGACCGATGCCGCCATCGAAGCGCTGGCCACGCGGGAGAAACCGGTCGTGTTTGTCTTGTGGGGAGCATTCGCACAGAAAAAGCGGGCGTTGATCGAACCACACAACCGGGATCAGCGACATCTGATCATCCAGAGCCCGCACCCCTCGCCGCTCTCCGCCTATCGCGGTTTCTTCGGCTCGCGACCGTTCTCGAAAATCAATGCTTTTCTGGAAGCGCAAGGCGAGCCGCCGATCGACTGGCGCACCTGAACGCCCATCAAATCATGCCCAGCTCCGCCATGGATGTGCATCGGTCACCCACGATCATATGATCGAGCAAACGAACGTCGATCAGATTGAGCGCATCGCGCAAGCGGAGGGTGATCTCCCGATCGGCCGTGCTGGGTTCGGCAACGCCCGAGGGATGGTTGTGCGCCAGAATCACGGCGGCGGCGTTATGCCGCAGCACCGCCTTGACCACTTCACGCGGGTGCACCGCCGACTGATTGATGGTGCCGAAAAACAGGCGCTCGAAGGCGAGCACGCGATGACGCTGGTCAAGAAACAACACCGCGAACACCTCCTGCGCTGCATCCCGCAGCTGCGCCTGCAAGAACCGGCGCGTGGCTTCCGGGCTGTCGATCACCGCACCTTCTGCCAGTTCTTCGGCGAAATGGCGCCTTGCCAGCTCCAATACCGCCTGAAGCTGCGTGAATTTGGCATCACCCAACCCCTTGGCTTCGGTAAAATCACGCCGCGAGGCATTCAATAGACCGCGCACACCGCCAAAGTGCGCCAGTAAATCTCGCGCCAGATCCACCGCAGAACGTCCAGCGACGCCGGTACGCAAAAAGATGGCGAACAACTCGGCATCCGATAATGCCGCCGCGCCTTGCTTGAGCAATCGTTCGCGCGGTCGCTCATCTTCCGGCCAGTCCGTAATAGCCATGGGCTCCCTCCCATTCGCACAGTATGGGGCCAATCATAATCAGGTCACTGGCAAGCGCACAAGGGCACATTGCTGGTTGTCATTGGAGCCATGCGTGCGCACATCGGCCACCAACCTCTGTATGACGATCTGACCTTGATCGTACTCAAGCAGCGCTGATACTCCGTGCGCCGCGAACAGTACCGCTTCTTCCTGCCATTGGTTGAGTAGCTCGACGATATTGCGCGGAACTCTCATAAATCAGACAAAAAAAACGCGCCTGTTTAGGCGCGCCTGAATCGGAAGAAAGCAAGCATTAGCTCTTGCTGCTGTCAGCCTTGTCTGCGTCTTTCTTGTTGTCTTGCTTCATGTTGCCACCGCAAGAACCCGCGCCGCCACAAGCCATTTCAGCCAGTTGCATGGTGGATTTTTGCACAGCTTGGCTGGCAAAAGGGGGTTGATCCGCCGCAAATGCGGAGCCTGCCAGCGCGGCAGCGGTCAATACGGTCGAAGCGAGCAGGGTTTTCCCAGCGGTACGCGTTTTCATAGTCCAGTTCTCCCAAAAAACATTCAAACAGCCGCCCGATCTCAATGCACTCAGAAGGGCATTTCACAGCTCAGGCAACATAAACTAGAGTCGGCCACTCAACATTAGTTCATTTTGCCGCCGCTTTCCAATGACGGGCACCTCAAATCACACACCACCGGTTCCTCCGTGATTTGTTAAACTGAAACAACCCGCCTGCATGGCGGCGCGGCAACACGGAACCCACCATGATCGACTTTCTGCAAAACGGCCTAGATGTCATTATTTTTGGTGTGCTGGGGTTGATGAGCCTGATTCTTGTCTGGCTCGGCATCGAACGACACCTGTTCTACCGCCGGGTCGACCTGACACAATTCACCGATCCCGAATCGCTGAATATCGCGCTCACCCACAACCTCACCACGCTCTCGTCCATCGGTGCCAATGCGCCCTATGTCGGGCTTCTGGGCACGGTACTCGGCATTTTGCTGACCTTTCACCAGCTTGGAATGAGCGGGCAAATCGCCGCCAACCAGATCATGCTGGGATTGGCACTGGCATTGAAGGCCACCGCGCTCGGGCTGGTGGTCGCCATACCGGCAATTCTGATCTACAACGGCTTTTTGCGCCGCATCGATGTGCTGACCGCGCAATGGACGCGCATGCAGCGCCAGCGCACGGGGCAGTGAGGCGAGCATGCGCCGGTTCGATCAAATCAATGTCATCCCGTTCATCGACATCATGCTCGTGCTGCTGGCGATCGTGCTGACGACCGCCACCTTCATTGCGCAAGGGCAGATCAAGGTCAGCCTGCCCGAGGCCAAATCCGCCGCACCGGCCGACGGCAAGCCCGCCATCGTCATTACGCTGAATGCGGCTGGCGACGTTTTCGTCGATGATCAGGCCACCACGCTCGAAGCGCTCAACACGCGGCTGGACACGCTGAAAAAAGATCAGGCCATCGTGTTCCGTGTCGATAAAAAAACGGCGTTCGGCCAGTTTGTCGCCGTGATCGACGCCCTGAAAACCCGCGGGCTCGATCAGCTGACCATCCGCACGACTTCTGCCTCTGAGGCAACGCCGCCGGCATGAGTCCATCGCGCACGGGATTTGTTATTTCGGCCCTGCTGCACGCCGCGCTTGTGGGCGTTGGGCTGTATTTTTGGCTCAAACCGACACCGCAACCCGATGCCAGCAAGGAAGCCATCGTGCCCGTATCGCTGGCCTCGTTTGCGCCCGCCACACCAAAGCCAGGACCACAGCCCGCCGAGCCGGCGCAAAAACCCATTAACAAGCCAGAAACTAAGCCAAAAGAGCATGAGCCGCTAACCCCGCCGCCCGTCGCCCAACCCGAAGCAGAGCAAATCCAAAAGCCAGAACTCAAACCAGAACCTAAGCCCGAACCTAAGCCCGAACCTAAGCCCGAGCAAAAAAACGTGCCGAAGAGCGTTTCAAAGCCAAAGCCCAATCCGACGCATCAGCCAGCGCCACCAAAGACAGCAAAGGCCCCCACGCCAAAAGTGCATAAGACGCCTGCGGCACCTCATCCGACCGCCAGTGCGCCCAGCTTGCCGCCGTCAACAGCTCAGCAATCCGAAAAACAGACAAAGGTAGCTCCAAAGCAAACGCAAGCGTCGCCAACGCCCGCCGGCCCGACGCCCGACGAGCGCGACCAGATCAGATTGCAGTACCAATCGGCGCTGGCCGAAGCCATTGAACGGGAAAAGTTCTACCCGTCACTGGCGCGACGGTTGAATCAGGAAGGCATGATCCGGGTCGGCTTCACTGTGCTGGCCGATGGCCGCATCACGAATATTCACCTGGTGGAACCTTCCGCCGCCACGGCACTGAATCAGGGCGCGATCGAAGCCATTGAGCGCGTCGGGCAGTTCAAGCCCATACCGCCCGCATTGGGTATCCAGTCGATGGATGTGAACATCAGCCTGATTTACAAGCTGCGCTGATCCTTCTTTTTACCGGGCGTGCACTTTGCAGGGTCGGGGTTTTTGGCGCAGGCTTCGGCCAGCTCTATTCCCTGTTGAAAATAGTAGGGATAGAAATCCTGCACGGTCACGCCATTGATCGGATCACCGATTTCCTTACCATCCGGCCCGAAGAATGCGACCACAGGCACCAGATGCACCCCCATCCGGTCCGCGAAATGCCGATTGCTTTCTTCTTTGCCATCACGATCCAAAATGGAACCATCCGCATCAATTTCAATTCGACGCACGATGATTTTCCCTTGATAGGCCGGATCATTCACCATGGGCTGAATGAAGTTTTCATCCACCCACTGACAGTAACCGCAATAACTGGCATGAATGAACAGCAGCATCGGAATTTTGCGCTCCTTCATACCCACCAGATCACGGGAAACATCGCGCAGGTTTTCCATAAAAGGCAGGTCAATCGACACCGGCGGCGGTGTTTCTCCCATGGCGGCCGACACCTCCGCCTGAGCGAAGACCTGCGGCGCGAACAAGCCGCACAACACCGCCAAGGCCAACAGTCGCACAACAAGAAAACCTCGGCGCATCATTGACTCCTGCTTAAACCATTTTGTTTGTACGGCGATTATAGTCTTTGCAAGCCAGAACATCTCACCAAGAGCCGTTCTTAGGGAAGCGCTGATTTATTCAGTGCTTCCCGCTTGGGGCAGGATGCCCCAACACGAACAAAGATGTACGTCTTTGATTCGTGAGCGCCATCGCGGGCGTGTACCGCGATGAGCGAGCTGATTTATTCCAAGGATGGAATAAATCAGCATTTACTTAGGTACCATATGGCCCACTGTTTACTGGAGAACGCCCGATGACGCCTACCGCCCCTTCCGTTGACCTGATTCGCATCGCCACGCGTGAAAGCCCGCTGGCGATGTGGCAGACCGAGTTCGTGGCCAGCGAATTGCGGCGATTGCATCCGGGCTTGAAAGTCGAACTGGTGAGCATGACCACAAAAGGCGATCAGCTACTCGACAGCCCGCTCGCCAAGATCGGTGGCAAGGGATTGTTTGTCAAAGAGCTGGAGCTGGCACTCATGGACGGCCGCGCGGATATTGCCGTACATTCCATGAAAGACGTGCCCATGCGCTTCCCCGAGGGGCTGAACCTGATCGCCATCCTCGAGGGGCACGATCCCCGCGATGCCTTCGTTTCAAACGATTACGAATCGCTCTCGGCCCTCCCTGCCGGTGCGGTGGTCGGCACCTCCAGCCTGCGCCGGGAAACGCAGATCCGCTCGCGCTACCCGCAACTGCAAATCAAAATGCTGCGCGGTAATATTCAATCGCGCATGGCCAAACTCGACCGTGGAGAATACGACGCGATCATTCTCGCCGCCGCAGGCTTAAAGCGCATGGGCTACGATGCCCGCATCCGCACCGAGCTGAGCCCGGAAGAATCCCTACCCTCCGTCGGCCAGGGCGCACTGGGCATTGAAGCCCGATCGGACGATGCTGCCGTCCGCGCCCTGATTGCGCCGCTGATCCACACACCAACCGACATTCGCGTGCGCGCCGAACGCGCGTTCAATACGCGGCTCAACGGCGGTTGTCAGGTACCCATCGGCGGTTATGCCCTGTTGCAGGACGACGGCAGCCTGTGGCTGCGCGGCATGGTCGGTCGCCCCGATGGCACACTCACCCTGCGTGATGAAATCACAGGCAACATCACAGAAGGCGAAGCATTGGGCGTAGCACTGGCCGAGCGGATGCTGGCTGCGGGCGCGGATAAAATCCTGGCCGAAGTCGGTATTCATGCCGATCCGGCCTGATCCCAACTGACTCATCATCATTTCAAACCATCAGTGCCATGAACCCCGCAACGGAGAAACGATGAACGTCGGCTCACCACGCACCATCGGATTGACCCGCCCCGATGGTGCCAATGATGGACTGTCCACGGCCTTATCGACCCTGTTGCCGGATGCGAGGTTGATCAACTGGCCACTGTTGACCTTCGCGCCGATACCCGAACAACAGAAAGCACGCGCTGCCATTGCGCAAATTACCACGGGCGACTGGGCCATCTTCGTCAGCCCACGCGCGGTTCGTTTCGCCCACGAGCTACACGACCTGACCACGTTACCGGCAATTCACTGGGCCGCCGTGGGCGAAACGACCACCGCAGCCATCCAGTCGCTATTTTCAGACCCGCCTCGGGTTCACCACCCCTCAACCACTCAGGATTCCGAAGGCCTGCTGGCCAATCTGCCCATCGAGGCCATGCGCGAGCATACCGTCTGGCTGTTTCGTGGCGAGACCGGACGCGAGACGCTGGCAGACACCCTGAGACAGAATGGCATTACCGTCATCCCCGTTCCTGTGTATCAGCGAAGCTGCGCCCCAACGCCTGACGCATTATTGGCGCCCCCCACGACCTGGGTGATCACATCACCCGAATCGCTCCGGTGCCTGCGCCAGTTGGCCGACACCGTAGAAGCTGCCGAAGAACGGCGCAGACTGTTACACTGCAATCTCGTTGTCATTAACGCACGAACAGAAGCCCGTGCACGTGCGCTGGGCTTTACAGGAGCCATCGTGCGTGCCGAAGCCCCGGATGATGCGGCCTTGGCGCGCGCTTGCGCCGTTTTCAAGCAGGATTAGCGCATGACCCAGAAAAAACAGCAGCCCGATGCCCAGCCCATTGCGGCTGAAGAAATTTCGCCTCAAACAGAAAAAACCACCGATGTTATCGGCGAGAACGAGCCGATGAAACCAGAGGAAGCGACCGTTGCCGTAACGCGCTCCTATGGCTACTGGATACTGACCCTGTTCGTCGTTTTCACGGGCTCGCTGGTCAGTGTCTCCTGGTATGGCTGGAAACTGTTCCAGACCAATGCTGCTCGTATGGACGGTCTGATGGCGACTCAGCAGACGGATCAACGCGCACTGAGCCAGTCACTGCAGAATACTCAAGACCAGCTGGCACAGTTGAACCAACAACTGACTGCCCAAGAGAAAAAAACGCACGAGCAGATCACCGAAACCAAAACAGATACACAGCAAGCCACCCGGACACTGGATGAACGGCTGACCGCGGTCGAGAAAAATCTGGCTGACATCCAAAACCGTCTGGGGCAAGGCGAACGCGCCTGGAAGGCCGCCGAAATCGGTTTTCTGCTTACCCGTGCGCAGGAACGTCTGAGCATCGCGCAAGATCCTGCCGGAGCGGCTGTCGCACTCAAGCTGGCCGATCAGCGCCTGGCCGCACTCGCCTTGCCGCAGACCCTGCCTGTTCGCGCGGCAATCAGCGATGTTCTGGTCGGACTGCGCAAAGCAGATGACTTTGACGCCGTCGGCATGGCACTGAGCCTGCGGCGCGCGGCAGAAAATGTCTCGAACTGGCCATTGATCGGTTCAAAACCAGCATCCGCCAAAACCGAACCCGCTACCGCGACAGAAGACGCTGCCAACACCAGCGCAACGGAAACGGCCCCTTGGTACGTTCGCTGGCCGCGTGCCATCTGGCATCCCGTCGCCGAATGGTTCGGTCGGCAGTTCACCTTGACCCGCAGTGATCAAGCCGTCAAGGCGAGCGCCCGCGCGCGTGATGATCGTGAAACACGTCTCTGGCTGACGGCCGTGCGTGAAGAACTACTCTCGCATGACATCCCGCAGATGAGGCAGTCTCTGGACGAAGCACAGCATTGGATTACCCAGCATTATGCGGCCGATGACGATGATGTCCGTCAAACCCTGGCGGCATTGAAGCAGACACAGGATTTCTACGCCGGTCGTCAGTGGCCCAGTTTCACTCCGATCTTCAAGGCCTGGGCTGCGGCAGGCATTGAGAATACGGCGCCAACAACGGCACACACACCGGAGGTGCAGCCATGAAACGTTTTGCGCTGATCCTGATCATTCTGGTGCTGGCTGCGGGCGCAGGCTTCTATTTCATCCGTGACCCGGGCACAGCCGACATCGCGCTGCTGGGCTGGGAACTGCAAACCACGGCGCTGGGCCTGCTTGCATTGATCATCGTTGGGTTTATTGCGCTGGCGATCATCTGGCGCGTCATTTCCGCCGTGCTGAAACTACCCGCACTCTGGCGTCGTCGATCCGCGCGCCAGAAACAACAGGCCGCGGACGAACAACTGCTGCGCGCCTGGGCGGAACTCGAACGGGGGCGCTTCGCTGTGGCCGAAAAGCTGGCGCGCGCAAGCCTGAATGAAGCCAGTCTGCCGCCGTTGAATTACGTCATCGCGGCGGATGCGCTCATGGCCCAAGGCGAAACAGCTGCCACGCTCAGCCTGCTGGATGAAGTCCGCGGTACATTTCCACGTTTTGCCGATTTCCTCTCCCTGCACATGGCCAATCGCTTCCGACAACAGAAGAATCTGGCGCCTGCACTGGAGTTATTGCAATCGCTTGCCGCCGCTCACCCCAAGGACGAGGCCATTGTCTGTGCCTTTGCCGAAACGCTGTTCGAAGCGGCGGACTGGGAAAAATTGCGGACGCTGATGCCCGCGTTGCGGCGTCTGAAGTGGTCCGGCCTCACCGAACAGGACATTCAACGCTATGACCGGGCCGTATACGGCGGGCTGATTCAGGCCGCGGCGCGCCATAAACAAACTTCTGAATTGGCTGCGCTATGGAACGATGCGCCGAAAAGTCTGCGCCATGATGGGCTCATGCTCGCCTCGCTGGCGAACTCCTGGTTGACGCTGGGGCAACCCGATGAAGCTGAACGCATTCTTGAGACAGCGCTGGATCAACAATGCACCCCCGCGTTGCTCCATCAGTGGCTGGCGCTGCCACCCAAGGATCCGGCACGAGCGCTCACACAGTTCAACCGTTGGGCGAGCCAAGGCTCGTGCGCATCAGACACCAACCTGCGCGCCTATGCCGAGGCGCGCCTGGCTTGGCTGAATGATGATACCGAAGCAGCCAAACAGGCCCTCGCTCCCGTACTGGACGATCACCCCGATGTACCCAGCCTCAAACTGGCGGCACAAATCGCGGAACATGAGCGCGACAGCGCCCAAGCCGTGATCTATTACACCAAGGCATTCGAACTGATGGACATGGAAAGGTAACTGAATCCATTTCAGCTTGGTTGCGAGCGGACAGCGCATTGACCGCGCTACGCCTACGATTTGAGATATGCCATTTGTGTGCAATTGCGGCCATTGGCCTTGGCACGGTAGAGGGCTTCATCGGCCCGCATCATCACACTTTCAATCGTTTCACCCGCACCAAACTCGGCGACACCGCAGGATAAGGTGATTTTCAGCGGCGTTTCCTTGAAGCGGAATGCGGTGCCTGCCAACTGTTCCCGAATGCGCTCGAGCACGACAAACGCCTGTTGCAGGTTTGCTCTCGGCAAAATCATCACAAATTCTTCACCACCATAGCGGGCGACCATGTCCACATCGCGAATCAAGCGATTCAATGTCTTCCCCACGACGTGCAAAGCCTTGTCGCCCGCCTGATGCCCGAAGGTATCGTTGACTTGCTTGAAGTGATCAACATCCCAGATCGCAAGACACAAAGGCGTGTGCTCGCGCTGCATCCGGGCCACTTCAAGTGTCACGCGCTCGTCAAAAGCCAAACGATTCGGCAGCCCTGTGAGTGTATCCCGCAGCATTTTCTGTGTACTGGCCATCAGCTGCTCCTGCAGGAGCTGCCGGGAAGCTTCCAGCTTGCCGATGCGCTCACGCATCTGGTTGTTTTCCAACTCGACCGCGGCAAGACGCTTGTCTTCCATCTTGCGAAACGTATCGATCTGCTCGCTGATCCGCGCCACCCGCTGACGCACCACGCGCTTGAGTTCATCCAGATCGGTCGCATCCGACACGGTACGATCGATGTGCGACACCTGCTCGGTAACCGCGTTACCCAACGCCTCCTGCACCTTGCGTTGTGTTTCGACATCGCCGAGGTTGGCAAGGGTATGTTGATCGATTTCGGATAATGCTTCCGTGAGCTGGCGCAGGAAATCGGCCAACTCGTTTTTTTCATTTTCGAGTTCGCGGCGCATGTCGTTGATCAGAGTGGCCGCCCGGTCGATCAAGATGGAATTGAGGGTCTTGTCTTTGGGATTATTCAAAATAGCCAGGAGTTTCTCGCGTCGACCCTCCATGGATTCGGTGAAGGCCACCCGTTCCAGCAACAGCGGCAGAAAATCCCGAACGTCCACACGCTCAGCCACTTCCTCATCACTCAAATCTTCCTCGCGATCCGGGGTCGGATCACCAGCTTCGATGGCTCGAATGGCTTCGGCCAGATGCTCGATGCCCGGTTGAATGCGCGTTATGGGTAATGGGCCATCACCGATCTGACGCATGAGATCGCGCAGCGCCTGACTCTCTTTGGCCAAAGTGGGGTACGCCTTATCCACCGCAAACAAAACCCGGTTAAGCAGGCTCCGCAACAAGCTCTGCTGGAGTTGCTCAGTGGTTTCAAGCGAACTGAACTCATCCAGCAACTGTTCGTATTTGGCGCGGTAATCCGTTTTTGCCGAGTCGTTCATCGGTGATCCCTAAGCCACTTATGAGGCCTTTGACGATAAATAAGCGTTGGAAACAGGCGGCAGTTTAATCTGCATCGACAGGGGCGCATGATCGGATACACCATAAGCGAGCGCATCCACGGATTCAATCTCGATATTCTCTGAGACTAGAATGTGGTCGATCGCGCGCTTGGGTTCCCAGCTGGGGTAGGTCAATGGCGGTGAAAACGGCAGTTTGAGGCCCGCTTCCACACAGAGGCGTTGCAGATCACGATTATTGGGCGTGCAATTGAAGTCGGCCATCACGATATTGACACCGTCGAACGCCCGGCAGTGTGCAATCAGGCGATCCAGTTGCGCCCGACGCGCCCGATCACTCAAGGACAGATGGCTGACCTGTACCCGTACGCGTTGACCATACCAGTCGAGGTCGGCCAGAACGACACCGCGGCCGGGTATGCGCGCCGGCAAGGCATAACGCTCGATATGATAAGGCTCGACCCGCGAAAGCATACCCAGCGCGTGTTGCCCCCAATGCCCCAGATCACGATTGATGCGCGATACCCAAAACGGCATGTTAGAGCGCATGGCCAGGTATTCGATCTGATTCAGAAAATGGCTGCGCAATGAGCCGCCATCGGCTTCCTGCAATCCGATGAGGTCGAACTGACTGAGCAACTGGGCAATGTGATCGAGATTCTGCATCCGTTGCGGGAAGGGCAGCACATGCTTCCAACCACTCAGCAGGTAGTCCCGAAAGTTGCGGGTGCCAATACCGGCCTGAATGTTATAAGACAATAGCCGCAGCGGGCGCGGCCCATTGGATGACATCACGTGCGGATGATCGCCCGTTTGTAGCGCCGCTGTGCGGGACACCCCGCAAGACTCAGGCATCAACATGTCCTCCTTGCGCGATGCTCATCACGATTTGGCCTTTTTCTCCGCTTCAATCCTGGCGATCAGCGCATCGACAATCGGCAGCATGGCCTCGTTGCTGCCCGCCATATCGCCGTTCACCAGATACTTGCCGTTCACCAGTATGGCCGGTACACCGGTCACACCGGCATCTTGAGCCACGACACCCGCTTGACGCACGGCATTATCGACACCAAAGGAATCGTACATTTGCAGGAATTTGTCTCGATCCACCCCTAAATCCGCGTACATATCGGCGATCTGGTCGCGCGTCACCGGGCGAATGTTCTTGACATGAATATCGTTGAATACCTGCAGATGGGTTTGGGGCAAAACGCCCATGAATTTTGCGGCATAAAAGGCTTTGGTCAGTGGCACCCAGCCCGGTGTCAGGGGAACTGCATACGGTTCGAAGTCCACATAGGCGGGCAACGTCTTGCGCCATGCATCCAGCGCGGGCTCAAGATGAAAGCAATGAGGGCAGCCGTACCAGAACATTTCCTGCACGAGAATCTTGCCATCGGTTGGTGGCGTCACATCGGTGATCACGACCCGGTAGTTCACATTTTCTTTCAATGTCACCGGTACGGATGCGGCTGCCGTGGGTGCTGCATGTGCCACAGGCAAAGCGAGAAATATCCCCAGCAACCCCAGTTCAAACCAACGACGCAACAAAAAGCCCAACCGGAAGAAACCCGAAAACGGCATACCAAACTCCTCTTTTTTACACACGATGAACCAGCCCATTCTAATGACCGGGCCATCCGATCCACTGACACGATTGTACGGCATAGACACCGAAATTGAGCGTACGTTCGCCCAACGACATAAAAAACCCCGCTTGTGCGGGGTTTGTCTATAACAGCGTCACGAACTCAGAGCTTGCCGTAAGAATGCAGGCCGGAGAGGAACATATTCACACCGAGGAAGGCAAAGGTAGTCACCAGTAGACCACCTACGGACCACCAGGCCATCGCGGTACCGCGCCAGCCTTTGCTCAAGCGCAGATGCAACCAGGCCGCATAGTTCAACCAGACGATCAATGCCCAGGTTTCCTTGGGATCCCAACTCCAGTAACCACCCCAGGCTTCGGCGGCCCACATGGCGCCGAGAATCGTAGCGATCGTGAAGAAGGCGAAACCCAGCGCGATCGACTTGTACATGATGTCGTCCATCACCGCCAGGGAAGGCAGGCGATCGTTGACGCCATCACCACCCATCTTCTCCTTGATGAGGTAGGCGACACCGACCATCGCGGAGATGGCAAAACTGCCATACCCGATGAAATTCGCCGGCACATGGATTTTCATCCACCAGCTCTTGAGCGCAGGCACCAGTGGCTCGATGGTATTGGCGGCCTGAGAGAACTGATACCACATCAGGAAGGCCAGCGCGGCGGTCACCACCATCATCACGAAACCGCCCAGTGCGCGGGTCTGGTAGCGGCGCTCGTAGTACAGATACAGCAAGGAGGTGAACACACTGAATACCACGAACACTTCGTAGAGGTTACTGACCGGAATGTGGCCGTAATCGAAATTGATCAGGTACGATTCGCGCCAGCGGGCAAAGAAACCGATAAAGCCCATGGCAATACCGCTCCAGACCAATGCACTGGCCACTTTCTCCGCGAACACTGACCGACGCCACATCCCGAAGAAATAGGTCGGCATGGCCAAGGCAAACAGCGTCACCATCCACATGGTGGCAGCCGGGCTGGAGAGGAAAAACTTCAGGAAGAAGTGACCTTCCTGAATCTCGTGCAGCTTGATACGCCCGACCGCTTCGCCGCCCGGTGCGTATAACCCGTACTGATATACAGTGAAGAGAGAGACGACGGCCACCACACCCACGAGCCAGCGGGTAGCGGGCCAGAGCCAGCCCAAAAAGCTTACGCCGATGGCAAAGCCAAACAGCATGCCGATCTGGGGCCCCCAGAGGTATTCGCGGTAGTGGTAATAGGCAAATACAGCCGCACCCAAGGCGATCAGGGTGTAGAGAACATCTGCGATCCCGATGCGTCGGCCCGGGTCTTTGTTCAGCTTAAGCGATGCATCGAGCATCGGCATCATGTGTTCTTTTGGCACTGACATTTTCAGGTAACTCCTCGAATAGGAAACAGTTCGAGCCTCATGGCTATTGATTCGCCCGGCGTGACGACGTCGCGCTAGGCCGGTCTTTCACTCTCTGAAGGTTTCGACTCCGTAGCGGCCATAAGTTCACTGCTGAACGCCGCAAAATCCTTGTCAAAATCAATGTTTTTACGAATATCGGACCCGGCCAGCAAGATGCGGGTACCTTTCTCGTCCGGTTTGAGCAACACCCATTGCCGACGATAGTGAATGTAGAAATTCATGAAAATCCCGATCACGAGCATGATCGACCCGATGGTAACCCAGATGGCGCCCGGTGCGCGCGAGACTTCAAGACCGGTGGACTGAATCTGCTCAAAGCTCGTCGGCTGCACGAAAATGGGCGAACCATAGGCCGGCAAGGCCGAGATGGCATCCATGGCATCGTCGAAGAATTTGGCATCCTTATCGGTAAATTCCTGCTTTCCATCCTGCGCCGCCAAGGTTTCCAGGAAGGCCCGCTCAAGCACGGAACGAACCACACTTATCGAGGCCTGCTCAGCCTTCTTGCTGGCCTCCGGGCTCAGTTTGCGCTGAGCCAGCGCCGATTCGATTTTCGCCTGCATGGCCGGGAAACCCTGCTGGACGAAGACATGCACCAATTCTGCGATCGAGGCACTGGCCGACTGGGTCAATTTTTCGTTGGACATGGCACTCTTGCCATCGACGGATGAACTCACGTCACCGATCAGGCGCGCGGCAATCTGCTGCATTTTCGCCTGATCGGAGAGCATGGCCAGATAAGCCATGAAGGTATCAATCGACCCTTTCTGGTCGGCCGGAATATACAAATACTGCTCTTGGCCACCAATGCTGCGTTTCACGCCACTTAAGTAGTACTGATGCCCCTTAAAGCTGATCGGCAGGAAGTAATTCTGGTATTCGATGGCCTCGCCCGCCGCGTTACGCAGCTTGAACGTCACCGAAGGCCCGTAATTTTTCTGATGCACCACGCCCTTGTCATCCATAACCGGATTGATGTTGTACATCCGGAAATCGGTAAATTCGAGCTGATAATTTTGATTATTGAAATCAAAGCGTTTTTTGTCAAAAACGGCCGAATCGATGGGTTGCGCCACGCCGGCCTTACCTGACAACTGCCAGGCTTTCATTTTCAGTTTCGTTCCACCATCGCCGAAGCTCGATTGGAAAATGTTGTACCCCATGTAATGCAACGGGTGGTTGACCTCGATGGTCTTGGTGATCTCCTGCCCCGTTTCCTTGTTCGTCAGTGTCACATTCGACTTATACGACTTGGGCATGCCGGTGTCGTAATGTTCAATGCTGAATTTGTTCACGAAAATCTTGAACGGCAATTCCTGAACGACATAGCCATCCTTCAGGCCGATAAACACCACATCGCCCCATTTATGTTCGGGTATGTTGACCGTGCCACGAAACGCCTGCAAGCCACCGACGTGAATCTTGCTGGCAGCCGGGACTTCGCTGACGGGAATATTGGCGGTTTCCACCTTGACCATGCCCAGCGCATCCATCAGCTTGAGCTGCATTTTGCTGTCGAGCAGGCCGCCGAGCAGAATGACGATGATGCCGACATGGGTCAACACATAGCCGATCCGGTTCAGCCCCCCTTTACGCCCGGAAATCAGAATTTCGTGCGGCTGGGTTTTCACCCGGCTTTTGAAACCCGCCCGCTCAAGAAGCGCCTGGATGGGCGCAACCAGTGACTCGGGCTTGGCTGTCGATTTCATGTCTGCCTTGTGCGCAAAGGCACGAAGCGATTTTTCCTGGGCATTCAGGCGGAAGCTGCGGATGTCACGCAGGAACGCCGGCGCGTTGCGTGCCACGCACGATGACGTGGAAGCCACCAAAAACAGCAGGATGGCGACAAACCAGGTCGCTGAATAGACATCGTACAGAGACAGGTTACGGAATACCGCAAACCAGAACGGCCCGAACACATCCAGATAACTGTTGAAGGATTCGTTCTGCTTGAGCACCGTACCGATCACCGAAGCAATCGCCAGAATCACCAGCAGCGTGACCGCCAGGTTCATCGACGTCAGCCACAGCAGGATGCGCTTGGTGACACTCTGCGAACGGTGTTGTACAGCGCCCGGCTGAGCCTCTGCCGACTTGGGCGGGTTCAGTTCGGCAGATCGGGAAATATCGGACATGCGCAGCCTTTTACAAAATAGGGTAGGTAATCGTAGGTCTTGGTTACCCCAACCGGGGCAGGATATCTCGAGTTATTTAATCGAAGGATTTTTTCGAGTGGCTATCGGGACACAAGTTCCCTAGCCCCATCGTCGGACATTCAAAAAAACATGCATCCGGGTCGTAAGAACACTCGCAGGAGTAGCCCGGCAGACAACCCGGAAAAACAAAAACTAGCGGAAAGTAGCGATATGTTGAGCCACATCCTTGATGTCATCATCAGTCAGCTTGCTGGCAATGCTGACCATGATGTCGGCGTGTTCAGTCTTGCGCTCATTCTTGCGATACGCCAATAATGATTCAGTGATGTACTGAGGCGTCAGTCCACGCAGCGCCGGGAACCCGGCGGGCTGATTGCCCTGCCCCTGCGGACCGTGACAAGCCGCACAGGCCGCCACGGTATTCGAATGGCCGCCAAACTTCCACAAATGCGCACCGGGGATGGAATCTTCCGTCGACGCCGCCTTCACCACCCGCTTCTGCGCCGCAAAATAGGCAGCCAGATCCAGGATTTGCTGGTCGGTCAAAGCCTTGGCCTGCGGACTCATCAAGGCATTGACCCGGTTACCGTCGCGGAAGGCACGAAGCTGTTCCGCGAGATATCCGGCGGGCTGACCCGCAATGGAAGGAAACGTTGGCACCATACTGTTGCCATCGGCACCATGACAGGCGGCGCAAGTCTTACTGGCCTCGCGCCCTGCTTCCACATCGCCGCCGGCCAGAGCAACAGCGCTTCCCGTCAACGTGATGCCGACACCAAGCACGATGGGCAGCGCGGCACGACGGAACAAAAGCGCCACGACGGGCAAACGTGATGAACTCAAAGCTGATCGACTCATGGGGCACCTGTTCTAAAATCTATTCGGAAAATGTCCGGCTCGGGGCATCGCAACCCGAGCATACACCGCCCCATTGGGCGGCAAATTCGTCGCGGCATACGCCCCGACCCAATCTGTGAAACAATGCCACCCAATAGTGACCCTGCTCACTGAAACCTTCCCAGTTTAGCAGCGATAAGCTCGCGGCGGGATTCGGATTGATCAATACCCCATTAGATGGGTTTAAGAAAGCGCTGATTTATTCAGCGCTTCCCGCTTGGGGCAGGATGCCCCAACACGAATCAAAGACGTACGTCTTTGATTCGTGAGAGCCATCGCGGGCGTGTACCGCGATGAGCGACCTGATTTATTCCAAGGATGGAATAAATCAGCATTTACTTAATTTATACCCGCGAACGAGCCGCGCGGCTGGTCCGACGCGGAACGTTCATGACTTGGAGCCCGAAGTGATGATGGATTTTAGAACGGCTTATTTCATCAAGAGCGCCCCGTCGCCCAAGGAACTGACCGCCGATTTCGGCGCCGAAGTGGCATTTGCGGGCCGCTCGAACGCCGGAAAATCAACCGTGCTCAATGCGCTGGTCGGGCAAAAGGGCCTGGCCAGAACATCCCGCACACCCGGACGAACCCAGTTGATCAACCTGTTCGGCCTGCGTGACGAAAGCCGCCGCCTGGTGGATTTGCCCGGCTACGGTTACGCGAAGGTGCCTGAGGCGATGCGGCGGCGCTGGGGCGAGGCACTGGCCGCTTACTTTGCCGAACGCCAGTCACTGGCCGGCGTCGTGATCATCATGGACATTCGCCACCCACTCAAGGAAACCGACCGCCAGATGATCGAATACGCCCAGGATCGTCAACTGCCGGTTCTGTGCCTGCTGAACAAGGCCGACAAGCTCAGTCAAAACGAAATCAGTAAAACCGTTTTTGCCCTCAAAAAAGAGACTTCTCTTGCAACCGTTCATTGGCTGCCTTTTTCCGGGTTACGTGGCAGCGGGGTTCCGCAAGCCCGCGTCATTCTGGACGAATGGCTAGGCTCAGGCGGCCTGCCATACCCCCCCGAACACACGGAAGAAAACGACAACCCGACCGCCGACACGGCAGCACCTGATGCGCCCACCAGCGACAATTTAAGAACATCTTGATTTTTTAATAACCCCACAGAAAGTCTGATTCCACACAAAAATCGTTTTCGATTACGCTGGTTTATTACACGAATATTTCATAGTGGCACTGGACAGCCGCACTGTATCGGACGACCCGAATCGTACGACACAGTCTTAGCTTTTTAGGAAATCGAAATCAATGGGACGATGGTTACGTTCAATTCGGCTGCTGATCGTGGGCGCCGCCCTGGCGGTTTCCGTTCTGGTCGCCATTGCCATGTATTGGGCCACCACCGGTGTTTTCGAGCGCACAGTGCGCCAATCCGCCGTTGATATGTCGGCTTCGCTGGCCGACGGCACCTTCAACGCGATGTATCAGATCATGCGACAAGGCTGGTCCCGCGCGCAACTCGACGAATTTCTCAAAACCATCCGCGCCCAAGGCAACGATTCCAGTACCCGCATCGAGTTGTACCGCGGCAGCAAGGTCATAGCGCTCTTTGGCCCGATTGAACAACCCGATGCAGATCCCCTGGTGTTATCCGCCTTTGCCACAGGCAAAACCCAGACACAAATGCACGATGGGATGATTCGGCACGACCGCCCACTGATCGCCGAAGCGCAGTGCATAAGGTGCCACACCAACGCCAAGGTGGGCAATGTGCTGGGTGTGCTCTCGATCACGCAATCTGTCGGGCAGATCACGACAAAGGCACACAATGAGCTTGTCAACAAGCTATTGATTATCATGCCGATCCCCCTGCTGGCCGCCCTGATGATTGCTTTATTGCTCGGGCGACGGATGGGGCGCTCGATTGCAAGTTTGAAGAACTCGATCAGTTATCTCGACCGGGTTGAGGATTTGGCACATATCCGTTTCAGCGACGCGCACACCGGTTTTTCCGAGCTGGACGACGTGCTGATCGAAGTCGATAGCCTGACGGATAAAGTGCGCCATCTGGCGGTGGATCGGGATTTGCTCGAATTTGAAATTCGCCTGCTCGAACGGTTTGTCATCACCTCGGATGTGGTGCGCGACTGGCGACGCTACGTGCGCGACCTGCTCAAGGAAATCAACACGGTTCAAACCGTACATGGCGTATTCACCGCCTTTGCGGTCGGCGACCGGCCCGCCAATGTGGAGTTGTTCTGGTTCGATGCCATCAATGAAACGGTCGCCGCAACCATGAGCCAGCGCGTCCAGCAAATCGTAGGGGAAACGCTGGGGCAGGTTGCTACCGATTTCGTTCCCCGGCAACACAGCCTCGACCCATCCGGCAGACCAACACTCGACAACGCCCGGCATCTGGATCTGCGCACCAAAGAAATCACCATGGACAACCCGTCCATCCACGGTCTGGTCGGTCTCATTCTGCCCAACACCCAAAACCAGTCACAGGTCGAACGCCTCTTGATCGAGTCGATCCTCTCCACCATGCTGAACGTGGTGGGTTCGGTGCGCGCCATTGAAAAGCACACCGAGGATCTGGAGTTTTACGCCACGCGCGATCCGCTGACACAGATGTATAACCAGCGCATGTTCTGGTCGCTGCTGGATTATGAAATGGGTCGCGCGCAGCGGCATGGCTACTCGTTCGGCCTGTTTGTCATTGATATCGATGACTTCAAGGCCGTCAACGACAGCTTCGGCCACACCTTCGGAGACACCTTCCTGTGCAAGGTCTCCGAGTGCCTGAACGATGCCTTGCGCACCGGGGACATCCTCGCGCGCTATGGCGGTGATGAGTTCACGGCCATTCTGCCTGAGGCAGGTGAGAAGGAATGCACCATGGTGGCCGACCGGCTGCTGGCCAGAATACGAAATTTGTCGATGAAAACACCGGATGGACATACGGTCGGGGTTTCATTGTCCATCGGCATTGCCATCGGCCCCACCCATACCGATTCGGCCCGCGGCCTGTTCGCCATCGCGGACGCACAGATGTATCGGGCCAAACTCGCGGGCAAGAATCAGTTCGCGCTTCCCAATCCCGAAGAGCCATTGGCCGATCTGCACGATATGTAAAACAGCGTGCAAAACTGAGCAGGAATCCGGGGGAAACAGCGTCCAAATTTGACCACCCCCGGTTGTGCCACACTCCGCTGTTTTGGCGGAGGTCATCCTGGAGTGCTTTGCATGGAAACCAT
>NZ_JAQTTX010000027.1 GCF_028710545.1 Halothiobacillus sp.
CAAAATCCAGTTCATCCGCAGTACAATTTGGCATCGGTACAGCTCCCCACAAAATCTTCGTCGCACGCTGATTTTATGCGGGTTTCAAGGCTGTGCCGATACCTCCTCGGTGAAATATCCGGGCTAAGGGAGCCCCTGATTAAATCAGAGGTTCTTTTTAGCTTAGAAACGCCCGAATCCGTTGGGCGGCATCCACGCAATCGATCAACTCGGCAACCAGCGCCATGCGAACGAAGCCGACGCCGGGGTCTTTGTTTTCGAACGGACGTGAAAGGAAGCGACCGGGCAGCACGGTAATTGCCTGCTCCGCAAACAAATCACGGGTGAAGCCGAGTTCGTCGCCGCCGACATCGGTCCAAAGATAGAACCCGGCATCCGGTCGCTGTACCGGCAGAACCGGGGCGAGGATGTCCAGTACGGCGTCGAATTTTTCGCGATAATGCTGGCGGTTTTCCTGCACGTGCGTTTCGTCGTTCCATGCGGCGATGCTGGTCATCTGCACGGGGAGCGAGAGCGCGCAGCCCTGATAAGTGCGGTATTTTAGGTAGCGGGCCAGAATGTCGGCATCACCCGCCACGAAGCCGGAGCGCAGGCCGGGCAGATTGGAGCGCTTCGAGAGACTGTGAAAGATCACCAGGCGGTTGAAGTCGCTTCGCCCCAGTTCATGGGCTGCCTGCATGAAGCCGACCGGCGGCGCGTCTTCATTAAAATAAATTTCGGAATAGCATTCATCGGCGGCAATCACTACATCGTGGCGATCGGCCAGATCGAACAGCGTCTTGATGCGCGCGCGATCGATCACGGCCCCGCTCGGATTGCCGGGCGAACAAACGTAAATCAACTGCGCGCGTGCCCAGATTTCGGCCGGTATGGCGGCAAAATCGGGTAAAAAGCCGGTATCGCTGGTCGTCGGGTAATAATAGGGTTCGGCCCCGGCCAGCAGCGCGGCGCCTTCGTAAATCTGGTAGAACGGGTTGGGCATCAGCACCACCGGGCGCGGGGCGGCGGGATCTTCCGGGCGCGCCACTACAGCTTGAGCGAACGAGAACAGGGCTTCGCGCGTGCCCGCTACTGGGAGTACATGACGATCCGGATCGACCAGTCCGGGTTCGAGCGCAAAGCGCCGGGTCAACCAATGCCCGATGGTCTCGCGCAGGCTGCGTTCACCCTTGGTGAGCGGGTACCGCGACAAACCGCCGAGTGCGTCGGCCATGGCGCGCAGTGCAACGGCGGGCGGCGCGTGTTGCGGCTCGCCAATCGACAAGGCGATGGGTTTGTCTGAAGTGGCGGGCGAGATCCCAGCCTTGAGCTCGGCCAGTTTTTCGAAAGGGTAAGGGTGCAGGCGGGTCAAATCAGGATTCATGGGAGGAAGAATTGGGTAACACAAAGCAGGAAGTATACGCGATGGGCGATGGGATGAATCAGGCCGCAGCAATTGAATTACTGGGCGTGGATCACATCAGTGTCGTGGTTGCGGATGTGGATGCGGCTCTGCCGTTTTATCGGCAGGTACTCGGATTGCGGTTGATCGATCGGCCAGAACTTGGGTTTCCGGGCGCTTGGCTCAAGTTAAGCGATGAGGTGGGTTTGCATTTGTTGCAGTTGCCGAATCCCGATCCTGTGGCGAACCGGCCCGCACATGGCGGCCGGGATCGGCATGTCGCACTGCGGGTGCGTGCAACGGAGCCTTTCGCGCAACGACTGGCAGCGTTGAACTGGCCGTTTACCCGCTCTCACTCCGGGCGGGATGCGTTGTTCTGCCGGGATGCCGATGGCAATGCCTGGGAACTGGTGGCGCGAAATTGAGCCAGTTTCTTGCCATCGGCTGCAAAAAACACAAGAGATTCCCCTTGAATTTTGGCATCGGCAACGTGCCCCAGCATGGCGCGGAAAGCCCGCTCGGGCGTGGGTTCCATGCAGGCCATTTCTGTGCCTGCCAGCGGCTTGAATGACAGTTTGCCATCCGCATCGAGCTGATAACTCCCCATCAGTCGATTGCAGCCATCGAATCCAAACACCCGTTGCGCCATGTTGAACGTCAATTCGGGCGGCTTTTGGGTTAAATCACTGTGATCGTCGGCCAACTCCGTGAGCGTCCATTGATCGGGGAGCGCGAGTGCCGCGACGAGCGGGGGGACGTGTTTCGCCGTCCAGCCTTTGGCGGTATTGCGCAGTTGATTCTCCTGAACGCGCCAGCGCGCGTATTCGGGTGGTGCACCGAGCAAATCCACTTCATTGCCTTGCAACCACTTCACTTTACCCGTGTAGGACTGCCGAGGAATGCCTTTGATGTTCTCAATGTCCAGCCGATAACCACCATTGGGCGCAAGCCAGAGCGATACGGCACCGCCTGTTTGCCCGGTTGATTCCCCGCCTGATTCTCCGGCCAGTGCGCTGTAGTAGCCGCCCGCCCAATCGAGCGCGATCTGGCTGGTATGGTGATCTGGGGAGACCGGGTTTGAAGCGGTGCACGCCGTCAATCCACCGAACATGCCCATGACCAAAACAAGGCCCGCTGCGATGTTTGAATATTTTTTATTCAGCATATTTGCTCCTGTTGAATTAACACTTGGCCAGTATGCGATCGATCTGTTCCCACAGCTTGAAATAAGCCTGGGCCGCCGGGTGGCGGGCATGGCTGAATACTACGGGTGTCTGGCCTTCGCCCATTTGCTCGATGATTGCGGCATAAGGAATTTCGGCGTCGAGCAGTTCAGGCATGTCGATGCGATGCGCAGCAAAAAAATCACGATGCAATGAGCGTCGTCGATCCACCATCGCGAGAAAGCCCGCCAGTCGGCCGGGTTTGATTTTCTCCGATGCCAGATGACTTTTCAGTTGAAACCAGGTGCGCTCGGAAAGATGCGTCGGCACGATCGGCACGAGCACGAGATCGGCCGCGCGCAGCACGTTGTCACCCAGCAGCGTGATGCCCGGCGGGGTATCGATCCAGATTTCGTCGAAATATTCGCTCAGGCCATCGAGGAGCTTGGCGATGCGGAAGCCAGCGTCCTTTTTTTCGGCCAGAGCGTGCTCGATATCGTGGTAACGCTGATCGGACGGCAGTACGCTCAGGTTGCGGTGTCGCGTGGGGCGAATGCCTTCGGCAATGGATTTGACCTTGAGCAGTTGCTGGAGCTTGGGCGCGGACTCCGGCTCGGCCTGAAGATACCAGGATGCCGAACCCTGCGGGTCGAGATCCCAGAGCAGGACCTTTCGCCCCTGCAAGGCCGACAGGGCGGCGAGATTGACGACGCTGGCCGTCTTGCCGACACCGCCTTTGACCGAATAGAGCGCAATGATTTGAGCCATGAATACTGCCTGCACCGAATGCGAATGTGCACACATGATACGGGAAATCTCCGGGTTTTCCGGGGGCAATTCGGCTCAAATCAGATGATTGTGGTCGGTTATTCGGTGTCGTCGTCGATATCGGCCAGTTCCTTGAGTTTGCGCGTTACCGTGTTGCGGCCCCATCCAATGAGTGCCGCCGCCTGTTGTTTGTGCCCGCCGGTGAAGTGCAGCGCAGCCTTGAGCAGGGTGCGTTCGAAGGTGGGGCCCGCAATGGCCAGCAGATCCTGGTCGCCTGCTGCAAGCCGCGCATCGGCCCAGCGTTTGAGATCACCGGTCCATTGGGTAAGCAGGGCATCGTCACCAAGAGCCGCACCGGGGGCAGATGACGGGTGGAGATTGTCGGGCAGGTCTTCGATGCCGATTTCGTGACCCGGCGCCATGACGGTGAGCCAACGGGCGATGTTTTCAAGTTCGCGCACGTTGCCCGGCCAATCATAGCGGGCGAGTTGCGCCAGCGCCTGGGGGTGAATGGACTTGATGGGGACGCCGAGTTCCTGTGCTGCGCGTTGCAGGAAAAAGCGCAGCAGTTGCGGGATGTCTTCGCGGCGTTCTCGCAGGGCCGGGAGTTTGAGCCGGATCACGTTCAGTCGGTGGAACAGGTCTTCGCGGAACTGGCCGCTGGCGACGCGATCCTCGAGGCGTTGGTGGGTCGCGGCAACAATGCGCACATCGGTTCGGATGAGCTGCGTGCCGCCCACGCGATAGAACTGACCATCGGCCAAGACGCGCAGCAGTCGGGTTTGCAGATCCATCGGCATGTCGCCGATTTCATCCAGGAAAAGTGTGCCGCCGTGGGCTTGCTCGAAGCGACCGACGCGTTGCCCGGCTGCACCGGTGAAGGCGCCTTTTTCATGCCCGAACAATTCGGATTCGAGCAGGTCTTTGGGGATGGCTGCGGTGTTCAGCGCAACAAACGGCCCCTGTCGGCGTAGGCTGTGCTGGTGAAGCGCGCGGGCGACCAGTTCCTTGCCGGTGCCGGATTCGCCATTGATGAGCACGGTCACATTCGAGCGGGCAAGGCGACCGATCGCGCGGAAGATCTCCTGCATGGCCGGCGCATTGCCGATCAGGTCGGTTTGGGTATCGGTCGCGTTCGCAGATTCGGTCGTTATCTCCGGGGCTTTCGGCTGTCGTGAACTGAGTGCGCGCTGGGCCAGACGCACGGCATCATCAATGTCGAACGGTTTGGGCAGGTAGTCGAATGCGCCGCCCTCGAAGGCACCGACCGCACTGTCGAGATCCGAGTGGGCCGTGATGATGATGATCGGCAATTCCGGGTGACTGTTCTGCAAGGATGAGAGCAGGCTCAGGCCATCCTCGCCGGGCATGCGGATGTCCGAGAACAGGACGTCGGGTGTGCTGGTGCGCAATCGAGCGCGCACCATGGCGGCGCTCTCAAAGACTTCGACGGTAAATCCGGCCGACTTCAGCGCCCGTTCCAGTACCCAGCGAATGCTGTGGTCGTCGTCGACGACCCAGATTTTGGCGGCGCTTTTGCTGCTTTGTTGGGGGGTGTTTAAAGTCATCATGACGGTGTCTCTTGATGGGGTTGCCCATGAGTATCCTGGCCGGGCAACGGCGGGTGTAACGGTAAAATCAATGAAAATCGGACGGCCTCTGGCTTTTGCTTGAACTCAAGCAAGCCCTGGTGCTGTTCGGCGATGGTTTGCGCGATCGATAGCCCCAATCCGCTGCCATGCGCCCGTCCACTGACCATGGGTAGGAACAGGCTTTCGACCAACGTGTCTGGCACGGGGGGGCCGTTGTTTTCCACATCGATGCGCAGCACGAGCCGATGGAGCGTCTGACGGATCGTGAACTGTCTTAGAACCCGCGTTTTGAGCCGCAATGTGGGATTGATCGTGCCGCTTTCGCTCATCGCCTGCAGGGCATTGCGACCGAGATTGAGTAACACCTGGATGAGTTGATCCCGATCGGCCAGCAAATCGGGGATGCTGGGGTCGAAGTCAAAGTGCCACTGCAGTGGTGTGCCCGGCAGGGTTTCTTCGGCTTCAATGCTGAGCAGACGTCGCACCTGCTCCAGCGGTTCGTGAATGTTTATCCGTTGCATCTGTGGGCGATTGTTGGGGCCGAGCATCCGGTCGATCAGATTTTTCAGACGGTTCGATTCATTCAGGATGATCTGCGTGAATTCCCGCAATTCGGCATTGGGCAATTCCCGTTCCAGCAGTTGGGCCGCGCCTTTGAGCCCGCCCAGTGGATTTTTCAGCTCGTGGGCCAGCCCACGCATCAACTGGCGGGTCGATATCTGCATGGCATGGAGCTGGGCATCCCGCGAGATGCGCACATGCCGCTCGACATCGGTCAGTTCCAGCAGAATGTTGGCGCCAGCGATATCCGGTGAAGGCGTGATGGTGCAATCCGCTATGCGCGTCTGTCCATGGATCGAAACCAGTTCCGCTTCACGCAGCGTGACAACTTGTTCCATTAAACGTGCTTCTTCCACGGCCTTGGCCAAGATCGGATTCTGTTCAAAAAAAGGCGTAAAGCCCTGCTTGAGTACCACGCCGTAACTGGTGTCCCAGAACTGTTCGCCGGCAGAATTGATGTACAACAACCGATCCGCCGCATCCAGAACCACGATGGCAGTGGTCAGTGCGTCGGCCAGGCGCGCCGTGCGAATTGGCATTTTTACTTCGGGCTGTGTCACATCTGCTCCTCGTGCTCGTGCCCATTGCTGATTCAATGAGAAGTCATAAGGCAAAGAGTATGCCGAAACGACTGTGTTTTTATGGCCGCCCTTGTTTATTCCTTTCAAATCATTTGGTTTTGGTTTATGCCAAAGAAAAACCCCGCATCAGCGCACAGGGTTGCGTGCTGGCCGATGACGGGATTGAAATGAATAGCGGGTTTATTGCACGAATATAATGCAAGCAGGTTTTATCTATGATTTATTTTTGTGCATTGCCGTCTGTATCTTGCGCCAGATGAATAACCACGGGGTTGGATTGAAAGATGTTTTTATCCTTGCGCATGACAATCGCGATGATGGTGTGCGTTCCCGGAGATAAACCGCTGATCATGAAGCGTTGCCCTGTGGAATCATCTACCCGGATGTTGCCGTCGATGACGATGCGCATCCGGTCACCCACGCTCAGATCCAGATCGGGTGAGAGTTTTGTTTGCACGAAAATGGTGCCACCGGCGTGGGCGGTGACAGCTCCGGCCTTGGGTTCGGTGATGATCAGCGATTGATAGTGCCCATTGCGATTTTGCGGCGGGATTGCGGGGGTCGACGATGCTGTCTCCGGTAATGACTGGCGGACGATCTTCGGTGCATTGACCGTGTTTTCCGCGGGGGCGGCTGTGATCTGGTCCTGTTCGGAAGGGCTGCTCACGTCCGGTTTGCCGGCAGGGGTGCTCGCAGCCGGAGCAGCGCCCTGCGGTTGCATTTGCACCGAGGGCACCAATGGGGCCGAAGGTTTGGTTGCTTCAACATTGGCCGCGGGTTTCGATGGTTCGGTGGCGGGCGGTGTGGAAGGCGGGAGATTGATCGGTGTGAGTGGGATGACGGGCGGCGGGTCGATGTTCAGCTTTTGGGCGCCTTTGGTGGGTTGATCGGTAAAGACGACTTCCCCTTTGCTGTTGATGTATTTGTATACCGTTTCTGCTTCTGCGGCCAAAGGTGCTAGTGATAGCGAGAAGACGACGGTCACGACCAGAATGGTCGACGCGAAATGGGCTGTTCGTGGTAAGCGGGCGGTTCTCATCGGCATCGGACTCCTTGTCTTTGTGCGGCAACGGATGGTGAGTTCACTAGCCTATCATCTGCTCAATGAGTGCTGCGTATTTTCGGCAGGTCTCTTTTGTGTCCGCCACCACGTTGACATGCCCCAATTTGCGTCCGGTGCGCGTTTCCTTGCCATAGTCGTGCAAATGCACGCCCGGTAACGCGAGGATGGGGGCGCGTGGCGGAATGCTGCCGACCAGATTGAGCATGATGCTGTAGCCCGTACAGGCCGTGCTGCCCAGCGGCCAACCCAGGATGGCCCGCAGATGGTTCTCGAACTGTGACGTGACCGCCCCGTTTTGGCTCCAGTGACCGCTATTGTGGACGCGCGGCGCCATTTCGTTGGCAATGAGCTGCCCTTCGTACTCAAAGAATTCGATAGCGAGCACACCCACATAATCCAGCCCATCGAGCACATGGCGGGCATACTCTTGCGCTTTGGCCTGCGCGGGGTCATCCGTGTGAATTTCGGTGCGGTACAGAATGCCGCTGCGATGCTGATTTTCGCTGACGGGATAAAACGCAACTTCACCCCGTGTGCTGCGCACCGAGATGATGGACACTTCGCGGGTGAAGGGGATCATCTGCTCCAGAATCGAAGGATTGCCGCCAATGGCTTCCCAGGCGGGCTCCAGATCGCCACCGGATCGGATGATCACTTGGCCCTTGCCATCATAACCGAGGCGTCGGGTCTTCAGGATGCAGGGATAACCGATGTCGGCAATGGCCGATTGCAAGTCCTCAAAGGAATCAATGGCGCGGTATCGGGCAACCGGGATACCGAGCGATTCGAAGTACTGTTTCTCGTGTACACGATCCTGGGCGACGGATAAAGGCTGCCCGCCCGGGTGAATCTGGTTGTGCCGCTCGACGCTGGCTACGGCGGAAACCGGGACATTCTCGAACTCAAGGGTAATAACATCACACTCTACGGCGAGTTGTTCCAAAGCCAGTTCGTCATCGTACTCTGCGCGAATGTGCCGCCCTAGTCGGCCAGCCGGGGCCTCCGGGGACGGGTCAAGAAAGGTGAATCTAAGACCCAGAGAAATGCCAGCCAGAGCCAGCATCTGGCCCAGTTGGCCTGCGCCGATCACGCCAATATGAGCCTGATCCGAGGTGGGGTCTGGTGATGGTGTGCGCATGGTGCGAGGGTCCGTTCAGAAAGATGGCGGTGGTATTCGGGGGTCTGTGCTGGCCAGCACGGTTTCGGTCTGGGCATGGCGATAGGCGTCGAGGCGGCGCGCCAGCCCTTCGTCGTGAACGGCGAGTTGGGCTGCCGCCAGCAGTGCGGCATTGACCGCGCCGGCGCGTCCGATCGCCAGAGTGCCCACGGGGATTCCCGCAGGCATTTGTACGATGGAGAGCAGTGAGTCCCAGCCGGACAGTGTCTTGGATTGCACGGGTACGCCCAGAACGGGAAGCCGCGTTTTGGCGGCCAGCATACCGGGCAAATGCGCCGCTCCGCCGGCCCCGCCGATAATCACCTGCAAGCCGCGTTCGATCGCTGTTTGCGCATACTCAAACAGACGATCCGGCGTGCGGTGGGCGGAAACGACCTCCGCCTCGAAAGGAATTTGCAGCGTGGTTAGCGTGGCGCAAGCGTGTTGCATGGTTTCCCAGTCGGATCGGGAGCCCATGACGACGCCGACCAGGGGCGAGGGGTGGTTGGCTGCGATGGGGGCGAGGGGCTGTTCACTCATCTGACTGACACGCTCGCGGCGGGAGCAGGTGCGCTCAAAAATGGCGTCGCGGTTTTCAGGGCGCCGGCTGCCGAGATGTAAAGAAACACCGCGATGGCCAGAACCCAGGCGCTCGCGCGGATGGCCTTGGTCTTGCCCAGCCGTAGCGCGAACAAGCCCAGAACGATATAAACAATCAGACCGACGATCATGACGGTGACGTAGTCCGGATTCACGCCATAACGCCAAAACATCAAATAGCTGGCGATCAGTGCGCTGAGCAGCAAAACGGTATCGACGATATGCGGGGTAATCCGAACCCAACGCGCCTTGAGTCGCGGTGAGTCTTGCAGCATCCAGATGCCGCGCAGGATGAAACCGATCAGGGAAAGGACAACGGCAAGTCCGTGAATATGGACTGATAATTGGGCGATGGTCATGCGCGCTCCGCAGTGCGTGGAAACAGGCGCACCATTAAACACCAAGGGCCGGATGAATGCCAGATGATTGAATTGGACACATCCTCTGGCCCTTGCGGGGGGCGGGTGTTGCGCGGCGGATTTACTCGGGAACGCAGATTTCTCCTGCCCACATGGCCCGGGCGGTTTTCACCAGCAGATAAGCGATCAGTAACGCCAGGAACCCGAACAGAAACCCACCGAGATAGGCATAAAATACAAAACCGGTGATGTGGTGCATGATCAGGGTTGCAATCGTCATGGCAGCGATCGGGAAGGTATAGGCCCAGAATGGCAGACCGAAGGGAATCGTCACAAAACGCTTGGCCTGGAAAAACAGCAGCAAGGTGATGAACAGGGCAAAGTTGTACAGGATATGCCCCATGTCATCCAGCCCGCTCGGATGCAGCGCGTGCCAGGAAATAAACCCGACGGCCGGCGGGGCAATCATGATGAACAACGTGGGCATCAGCTTGCTGGGTGTGGGCGCATGGAAAAAATAACGGTTCATCAGGACGGTGAGCAGGACAATCCAGAAAATCACCCCGATGCTGAAAAAGAACCACGAAATCTGGATATATCCGAGTGCGGTCCCGGTAATCGGAACCAGTATGTTCCCCACGATCGGGATGAACCAGGCCGGGTTGGAGTGGTGAATCTGGAATTTTTCGTGATGGATCCAGTTGCTTAGAATAATGAGGGTAAACAGCAACTGAACCGGGGTGCCGATGCTCCATAGCCACAGGGCCAGCGTCTTGTTGAAACCAAGTGCGATAATGCTGAGCAGAATCAGGCTGATGGAAATGGCGGGAAAGAAGCTCAGGCGAACCACATGATTGAATTCGGCGCGCACTTCACCGGGATATTTCACCAACTTGGCGAGATAAGCCAAGGCGAGTATGCCGAACAGGCCATAAGTGAAAAACGTGAATATCGTGCTGGTCGCATGCGACCATTGCAATAATTGCTCGCCTTTTTGCATGGCGATGGTAAAGCCCGCCATGCCCATGACCATGCCGAACATGGAAATCGGCATATGGGCCAGTCGGCTGTGCGCTGTTGATGATTCGGACATGTTTTTTACTCCGTGGCAAAAGCGTTGTGTTGTGATTGATTGTGCGTCATTCATGGAAAAGGGCTGACTTGTGCCCGGACGCTGGCAATTCCATATCAATTCGATCGGATATTACGATTAAATTTTCTTATGATCAATAGAGTTTATTAAAATGAATGTTGCCGATGGTCTGATTTCGCCGGATTTTCTGTGGCTCAACTGGCTGTTGTTTGTTTTCTTAATCGGTTTTGGGGTGTACCGGTCGCCTTGGCGTGCCCTGTTGCATGCGCCGCAGCGTTTGAACCTGATCGCTGCCAGTGTGGCCTTTTTGGCAATGCTTTGGCTGTTCTCTTCGTCTGCCTTGCCTGGATTGTCATTGCATTTTTTAGGGTTGACGGTCGTGACCTTGCTGGTTGGTTGGCCCTTGGCGTTGGTCAGTGGCGGCGTGACCCTGTTGCTCCTGTCGCTCGTTGGCCAAGTCGCGTTTTCAGGCTTAGGCTGGGACATGTTGGGTATGGTTGTGCCGCCCATTTTTGTTACCGCTTTGATCAATGCCGCTGCCCAGCGGCTACTCCCTGCCAATTATTTCATTTATCTTTTTGTGAACAGCTTTTTTTCGGCGATCCTCGGAGCGATGGCAGCGGCGCTTGCTTCGGCGAGTCTGATGCTCGTGTTTGGCATTTACACTTGGGATGTGCTGACATCGAGCTACTTCCCCTTGCTGCCGATCCAGTGGGTGCCGGAGGCCATGATCAACACCATGATCATTCTCGGTCTGACATTGCTTCGACCGGATTGGGTCATCACTTTTGACGACCAGAAATACTTCAGAAACTAAGTAAGTGCTGATTTATTCCATCCTTGGAATAAATCAGCCCGCTCATCGCGGTATACGCCCGCGATGGCGCTCACGAACCAAAGACTGACGTCTTTGTTCGTGTTGGGGCATCCTTGCCCCAAGCGGGAAGCACTGAATAAATCAAGTGGCCCGATGGCCTTTCAGATTGCAAGCCAGCGGTTGTTGATGCAATTTGCAATTCAAGGTGGTGTAAATTATTTTTAGTTGGCTTTAATAACCCTTGTTTATCCGCAAGTTTCCAAGGCTTGATGGCTTGGCATGGAAATTGGATTAGAATGATGCACTACTCGCTTTGTTGCGTGTTACGTGTTTTGCAACCGTCCCTCTCAGGAGAAGATCACAATGAAAAAATTGACCGTATTGATGCTGACCGCTGGTTTGATGACCTCCGGCGCAGCGATGGCTGCTGGCGACGCGGCTGCCGGTAAGAGTCTGTACGATGCTTCCTGCGCTTCTTGCCACGGCATGCAGGCTCAAGGTCAAGGCATGTTCCCGAAACTGGCCGGCTTGAGTTCAGAGCGCATCAAAACCACTTTGGTTGCTTTCAAGGCGGGTGATATGGCTACGCTGAAGAAAGAAGGCCTTGGCGGTCCTAACTCTGCCATCATGGCGCCAAACGCGGCAGGCCTGTCTGAGCAGGATATGGACAACCTGAGCGCCTACATCGCTACCCTGAAATAATCTTTCAGATTCCGGCAGATGAAAAAAGCCCCGATTTTCGGGGCTTTTTGTTTGCTGGCGTATAACTTATTGGTCGGGTATCCACGGCGGGAGCGTGCACGCCGTGGTCGGGCGATCAGATCTGAGTGCGTTGCTTATCGCCTGAAATGTTGCTGTGGCGAACGTCGGCCCCTTTCTGCTGGAAGATGACGTATTCGGCAATATTGGTGCAGTGGTCACCCACGCGTTCGATGGCGCGCATGCAGGAGAGAATCCGCAGGCCGACATCGGCGGAGTTGGGGTTCTCGTTCATGTACTTGAGCAGTACACGATGCACGGCGTTGTATTCTTCATTGACGTGCGTATCGCGGCGGATGATTTCTTCGGCGGCGATGGTGTCCAGACGAACGAAGGCATCCAGAGCATCGTGCATCATGCCACCGACGATGCGGCCCATGACGCGCAGATGGCCGATAAAGTCGGTATGGCGCAGGACGGGGCCGATTTCTTCGGCAATTCGTGCCATTTTTTCGGATTTGTCGCCGATGCGTTCGAGGTCGGTAATGGCCTTGACGACCGACATGATGGTGCGAAGGTCATTGGCCATGGGTGAGTAGCGCGCGATGATCTGGATGGCCATTTCGTCAATGGATGATTCCATCCGATTGATTTCGTAGTCCTGATTCAGCGCGCGCGCACCGCGCTCCTCATCCCCGTCGAGCAGGTAAGCCAGCGCATCGGCAAAATGTTGTTCGGCGACCCCGCCCATATTCATCAGCATCGTGCGCAATGCATTGATGTCATCATCGTAACGGGTCAGCGTATGCGGCGTACCACTGTAGGAATCCATGAAAACTCTCCAGAAAAACATCAAAAGAAACGAAAGGGTTCAGTCAGTCCTGCACTTCACCGAAATGTCACCGATAACCGTCATAATCACGTTTGTGGCAGGAAGGCCGAAGAATTTGTATTCTGACCGTGCCCGTTGGTCGATGACATTAATACTTACATTCTACTTTAACCAAGTTGCGAAATTATGACTGAAACACCTTCTTTGCCCATCGCGCCCGTTTTTATCAATCGCGAACTGAGTTTGATCGCGTTCAACCGGCGCGTGCTCGAGTTGGCTCAGGATGTTTCGCTGCCCTTGTTGGAGCGGCTCAAGTTTCTGTGTATTTCCTCATCCAATCTCGATGAGTTGTTCGAGGTGCGTATCGGGTCGTTGACCCAGCAGATCCGGGTGGGGTTGAACCGTCCGGACGATTCAGGCCTGACGCCGGTTGAGCAGCTGGATCAGGTCTACACATCGGCCCACAGCTTGGTTGCAGACCAGTACCATACGCTGAATGATGAAATCATTCCCGCGCTGGCCGGGGAGGGCATCCACTTTCTTCGCCGAACGCACTGGAATGAGGCGCAATCTCTGTGGGTAAAGCAATTTTTCCGCCGCGAACTGTTGCCGTTGCTGACCCCGTTGGGGCTCGACCCCTCCCATCCGTTTCCGAGAATTCTTAATAAATCCCTGAATTTTGTCGTATCGCTGGAAGGCACCGACGATTATGGCCGTGAAGCCTGGATGGCGATTGTGCAAGCACCGCGTGCCTTGCCGCGCATTATCCGCATGGATGAAGAGGCATCGGGCAGCAATTCGAGTTTTGTGTTTCTAAGTTCGATGATTCACGCGCACGTCCATGAATTGTTCCCCGGCATGACGGTGACCGGTTGTTATCAGTTCCGGGTAACGCGCAACAGCGATCTGGCCATTGCCGTCGACGACGATGACGATCTGCTCAAAACCTTGCAAGGTGGACTGTTTGAGCGTAATTACGGCGATGCCGTCCGTTTGGAAGTGGCGGATAATTGTCCTCAGGAGATGATCGATTTTCTCTGTGACCGCTTCAAGCTCAACGATCAGGCCGTATTCCAGGTGCATGGGCCGGTCAATCTGAACCGGTTGATGGCACTGTATGGATTGCTGAACCGGTCAGATTTGAAAGACGAGCCGTTCACGCCGAAGTTGAAGAAAGAATTCAGCGGCGAAGTCAATATTTTCGAAACCATCGAGCAGCGTGGCGCTGTTTTGTTGCACCATCCCTTTGAGTCGTTCATGCCGGTGGTCGAGTTTGTGCGTCAGGCGGCGAGTGATCCCAAGGTGGTTGCCATCAAGATGACGCTGTACCGCACCGGGCGGGATTCGGCGATTGTCGATGCGCTGGAGGCAGCCGCACGCGCGGGCAAGGAAGTGACGGCCGTGGTTGAACTGCGCGCACGTTTTGATGAAGAAGCGAATATCGACATCACGACCCGCTTGCAGAAAGCCGGGGCCTATGTGGCTTACGGGATCGTGGGCTACAAAACCCACGCAAAGATGACCCTCGTGCTGCGTCGGGATGGTTCGCGCCTCAAACGATTCGTGCACCTGGGCACGGGCAATTACCACCCCGGTACCGCCCGACTCTATACCGATTTCGGCCTGCTGACCGATGATCGGTTTCTGGGTGATGATGTCAATAAACTCTTCATGCAATTGACCGGCCTGGGGCGTGGGATGCGTCTGAAACGCATTCTGCAATCGCCATTCACCTTGCATAGCGGGATGCTGGAGCGAATCGAGCGTGAGATCGAGCACGCCAAGGCAGGGCGGAAAGGATTGATCCGCGCCAAGATGAATGCATTGATCGATCGTCAGATTATCGAGGCGCTCTACCGGGCTTCGCAGGCCGGCGTGCAAATTGATCTGATTATCCGCGGTGTGTGCTGCCTTCAGCCCGGCATTCCGGGATTGTCGGAAAATATTCACGTGCGTTCGGTCATGGGGCGTTTCCTCGAGCACCCGCGCGTGTTCTATTTCCTCAATGACGGTGATGATGAACTGTTCCTGTCGAGTGCCGACTGGATGCCGCGTAACTTCTTCGCGCGGGTTGAGGCATGCTTCCCGATCGATGCGCCCGAAATCAAGGCGCGTGTGATCGACGAAGCCTTCACGCGGTATTTAGCCGATAATACCGGCGCATGGTCTCTGGAGGCCGATGGCCACTACCATCGCGTTAAGCGTCATCACAATGCCAAACCACGCTCTGCACAACAATCATTGCTGGATGACTTGAGCAGATAATCCAAACCGTCGGTTACAACAGGATCAGATTGTCGCGATGAATCAGTTCATCTTCTTCGGCGAATCCCAGGAGTTCGGCAATGGCGCTGCTGGGTTGTCGACAGAGCTTTTGGGCTTGCGCGGAACTGTAGTTGACCAGGCCGCGACCCAAATCCTTGCCTGTTTCATCGACGATACGCACCAGGTCGCCGCGCATGAACTCACCACTGACTTCAATGACGCCAATGGGCAGCAGGGAGCGACCGCCTTGGCGCAGCGCGGCGGCAGCACCCGTGTCCACGCGAACCGTACCCCGGGCGCGTAATTGGCCTGCCAGCCATTGTTTGCGGGCGGCCAGCCGGGTTTGTGCCGGTCGAAAAACCGTGCCAACGCCGGATGTTCCCGCGGCCAGTTGAAGCAGAACGTGTGGTGTAGCGCCCGAAGCGACCACGGTTGCCGCGCCTGATAGCGCCGCTCGCTTGGCTGCCATGACCTTGGTGTACATGCCGCCGCGCCCCAATCGACCGCCTTCGGGGGAGGCCATGGTTTCCAGGGCGGGGTCTCCCGCTGTTACCTCGGTAAGTAGTCGTGCGGAGGGATCTTTGCGTGGGTCGGCTTCGAACAGCCCGAGCTGGTCGGTCAGAATGACCAGCACATCGGCTTCGACCAGATTGGCGACGAGTGCAGCCAGTGTGTCGTTATCACCAAAACGGATTTCATCGGTCGCTACCGTATCGTTTTCGTTGACGACGGGCACGACGCCCAGGTTGAGTAGTGTGCGTAAGGTACTGCGGGCATTGAGGTAGCGCTGGCGATTGGATAGATCGTCGTGGGTGAGGAGAATCTGAGCGGTGTGGATGCCGTAACGCCGCAGGACGTCCGCATACGCCTGAACCAATCCCATCTGACCCACGGCAGCTGCGGCCTGAAGTTCGGGCAGGGCGGAGGGTCGATCCTGCCATCCCAGCTGCGCCATCCCCTCGGCGACGGCGCCGGATGTGACAATAACGACTTCCCGGCCTTCGGCGCGCATTGCCGCGATTTGTTCCGCCCAACGGTCGATGGCGGATAAGTCGAGGCCCGCGCCGTTCCCGGTCACCATGGCCGAGCCGATCTTGATGACCCATCGACGATCGGTTTTCAGGTGGGCGCGCAAATCAACCCCTGTATCAACTCCCATGGCAGAATTGGCGTCGCGTTCAACCACGGCGGATTACTCCTCGGTCCACTCGAGGTCGGGATTATCGAATTTCGCGGGCGGAACGACAGGCGCCTTGGCCGCTTCGGCCGCTGCCGCCTGATCCGCTGCACGTGCCGCTTCCATGAACTCCATGATGGCCCAGACCAGCGCGGTGGTGCCCAGTTTTTCCAGAGCGCTGATTGCAAAAATCGGCCCTTTGAAGTCCAGTTCACTGCGGAACCGCTGAGTGAGTTCATTGATGTGTTCTACGCGCTCTTCTTCCGGCCACTGATCAATCTTGTTCAGGATCAGCCACCGCGGGCGCTCAGCCGAATGCGTCTGATGGCTTTCATCGTAACGCACCAGCTCCTCCTCGATGATGGCCACCGATTCGACCGGATCCGCTTCGTCCAGCGGGGCGACATCGACGATGTGCAGCAACAGATTGGTGCGCGCAAGATGTCGCAAAAACTGATGGCCCAGCCCGGCACCCTCGGCCGCGCCCTCGATGAGCCCCGGAATATCGGCGACCACAAAGCTGCGGTGCGGCTCAGGCGCGACCACGCCCAGATTGGGGTGCAGGGTGGTGAACGGGTAATCGGCCACCTTGGGTTTGGCCTGGGAAATGGCGCGGATCAGCGTGGATTTGCCCGCATTGGGCATGCCGAGCAAGCCGACATCGGCCAGTACCCGCAATTCCAGCAATAATCGACGTTCATCGCCCGGCGTGCCTTCGGTTTTCTGGCGGGGTGCGCGATTGGTGGAGCTTTTGAAGCGGGCATTACCCAATCCGTGCCAGCCGCCTTGCGCTACCAGCAGTGGTTGGGCCGGGTCGAGCACCTCGCCCAGGATTTCGCCTGTGTCGATATCGTGCACCACGGTGCCGAGGGGTACGCGCACCCACAAATCGGCACCTTTGGCTCCGGTCATGTTCGAGCCGCTGCCGTTTTCACCGCGTTGGGCTTCATAGTGGCGGACGAAACGAAAATCGGCCAGCGTGTTCAGGTTGGCATCACCCAGGAAATAGACGCTGCCGCCATCACCGCCATCACCGCCATCGGGGCCGCCATAGGGTACGTACTTTTCGCGGCGAAACCCGATGACGCCGTTGCCGCCGTCCCCGGCCTTCACTTTCACTTTGGCTTCATCGACAAATTTCATGGAGTTTTACCTTGCGAACCGGCACACGCATTGATTTCAGCCGATAACACTAAATTGAATGGACTGGAAACACAAAAGCCCCGCTAAAACGGGGCTGGTGAAATCACTATTTTCCTGTAGACCTTAAAGCGCGACCAAGGCCGCGCCGGGCTTTATACAGGAACGACGCTCACGAAACGACGTGATTTGTCGCCTTTGACTTCAAACTTGACGGCACCATCCGTCAGGGCGAACAAGGTGTAGTCGCGACCACACCCTACGTTCGCACCCGGGTGGAATTGGGTGCCGCGCTGGCGAACGATGATGCTGCCTGCGCTGATAACCTGACCGCCGTAGCGCTTGACGCCGAGGCGCTTGCTTTCTGAGTCACGACCGTTGCGGGTCGAGCCGGCTGCTTTTTTATGTGCCATGACAAAACTCCAAACTAGGCTCAGGGGCAGGCGCGTGGCCTGCCAAGAGCGAATTAACCATTAATGCTGGTGATTTTGATCTCGGTATACGCTTGGCGATGACCTTGATGCTTGCGGTGATGCTTACGGCGGCGGAACTTGATGATGTCCACTTTCTTGCCGCGGCCCTGACCGATGATTTCGGCGGTCACGCTGGCGCCTGCCAAGGCAGGGGCGCCCACTTTGATGGCATCGCCGTCGGCGATCATCAGCACGCGGTCCAATGTGACTGCGCTGCCTTCTTCGCCTTCAAGCTTCTCAACCCGAAGCCATTCGCCGGGTTCTACGCGATATTGTTTACCGCCGGTGACTACTACTGCGTACATGATTGCATTTAACCTTTGTTCGGTTCGCGCACGCCAGCTTAATTTTAATTAAGAAAGCCAGACATTAAAGCAAGGCACGCGCTGTGATCTTATGGAAAGGCGGCGGATATTAGCGGCACATGAGTTCATCGTCAAGTTCAATTTGTCACGCCGGTGACGATAGCTGCTATGAAGGTTGTTGCAAAGTTTACCAGGCTCATCAATACTCCATCCATGAAATATCGTCGACTGATTTCCTCAATCATGTTGCTGCTGGCTGTCTGGCTCCCGCTGGACAACGCCTTGGTGGGTGCCGTGGTGCAAGGTTGTCCGATGATGTCTCATGCCTTCGAGCGTGGCCTGCACACCACTTTCATGCCCAACGATGCCCAGTCGACAAGTAACGGGGCGACCGACTCGCCACACTGCCCGATGATGCACATGGCTACCGACAATACCTCATCGTCCGGCCATGACCAGTGCAGCAACGGTTGCACGCATTGCGGCTTGTGTCTGTTGCTGGGCGGTGTGGCGCTTCAGCTGAATGCACCTGTCATTCCAGTCACGCCTGTTCTACCGCAAAAAATCATCTCCTCCCTGCCGGCGGCGCACACTTCGGTGATCGCCCCGCTGTTCCGTCCTCCGATCGCCTGACTCAAGCTGGCGCGACCACCCGTGGGCTGCCTGCCTTCGGGGAAGTCGCGTGCTCGGGTAGTGGGCGAGTTCCTGTTTGTTATCCATGAAGGTGATTTGCTGCCCGTGAAACGGGCGCGGATCGCGCAAACACTTGTCCATTGCCTCAACCGGATTTTAATTCCAATCCACCGTTGAGGGCTTAGTCATGTCAATCAAAAGTGCTTTTCAAGCCAATACGCGCCCGATCAATTCGTCGCGGCGTATTTTCATTCAAGGGTTAGTCGCAGGCGGCGTTATGGCCGCGCTTGGGCTTAACCCGGCCGAGGCTGCCACGATCAATGGCCGAAGGCAGCCGCCTTCCTTGCGCGGCACGGAGTTTGACCTTGTCATCGATGAACGGCCGGTCAACTTTACCGGACAACCGCGCACGGCGATGACGATCAACGGCTCGATTCCCGGCCCCACCTTGCGCTGGCGTGAGGGTGATGTGGTGACGTTGCGGGTGACGAACAGATTGAAGGTGTCGACCTCCCTGCACTGGCACGGGATCATCCTGCCGTTCGAGATGGATGGCGTGCCGGGGCTGACTTATGAGGGCATCGCCCCAGGCACCACCTTCACCTACCGTTTTCGGGTGGCGCAGTCTGGCACCTACTGGTACCACAGTCATACGGGCTTTCAGGAGCAGAATGCCGTATATGGAGCCATCGTGATTGATCCGGCGCAATCAGATCGCGTGGCTTACGATCAAGATCATGTCGTGATGCTCAACGACTGGTCGGATTCCAGCCCTGATTTCATATTCAATCGACTCAAAACGGCCGACGGTTATTACAACTACGTCAAGCCCGATCTGAGGGACCTGATTCGCCAGTCGGAAAAGATGGGGTTTGGCAAAGCCGTTGAAGACCGCTTGATGTGGGACAAGATGCGGATGAGTCCGCGTGACCTTCTGGATGTGACCGGCGCCACTTACACCTATCTGATGAACGGCAACACACCGGCGGGTGACTGGACGGCGCTGTTCCGGCCCGGTGAGCGGATTCGACTGCGCTTTATCAATGGCTCGTCGATGAGTTATTTCGATGTGCGGATACCCGGCCTGAAGATGACCGTGGTCGCGGCGGACGGCCAGGATGTGCACCCCGTGACGGTGGATGAATTCCGTATCGGGGTGGCTGAAATCTATGACGTGATTGTCGAGCCGGCGGCCGACCAGGCTTACTGCATTTTTGCCCAGTCTCTGGATCGTTCAGGCTATGCACGCGGGACGCTCACCCCGCATGTCGATCTGCGCGCGCCCATCCCGCCGATGGACCCGGTGCCCACCCTCAGCATGGCGGATATGGGCATGGATATGTCCTCTATGAACATGAGCGGCATGGATATGTCCGCCATGCTCATGGGCGATCACGCCAAGGATAATGGCAGTGCGGGCAACATGAGCATGCACAACGGGCACATGGGCGGCATGGATATGAGCAAGCAAAAATCCATGGCCGGTATGAGCCACGATCGGGTATCGCAACACGGCACATCCGGCATGAGCATGGGTAACCATGCCATGAAGGGCATGGCTGATCGGCACCCCGAAGGGGCAGCCCATGGCGCGATGTCTCACAACCCCATGGATCTGCCCGGCTTGCACAATCGCAATCTCAAAGACGGCACGCTGAAAATCGATTGGCACCCCAAGACGGAACACGGTGTCGGCGTCGGCATGGAGGCGCAGCAGGTTTCCATGAGCCTGAGCGACCCGGGTGCGGGTTTGCGCAATAACGGTCGCAAAGTACTCACCTATGGCGACCTGCGCGGTATCGACGGGCCCATAAGCCCGCAGGAACCGGCGCGCGGCATCGAGCTGCATCTCACCGGCAATATGAATCGCTACATCTGGGGCTTCAATGGCGTCAGTTACCGTGACGCGGCCCCGATTGAGCTCAAATACGGTGAAACCGTCCGCATCGTGCTGATTAACGACACCATGATGAACCATCCCATTCATCTGCACGGGATGTGGAGCGAGCTTGAGAATGACCGTGGCGAGTATCTCGCGCGCAAACACACGCTCAGCGTCGCGCCCGGTCATGCGATCAGTTATCGCGTCAATGCCAACGCCATTGGCCGCTGGGCTTATCACTGTCACCTGCTCTACCACATGAACGCGGGCATGTTCCGTGAAGTTCGCGTGGTTTGATCATGTCAACAGGAGCAAAACAATGAAGACGATCCCTACTTTTCTGCCGCCCGTTGCCACGTTGCTGCTGGCGGTCACAACCTCTTTGGCCCACGCAGCCGGGTATGCCCAATCGGCCAATGACTCCGGTAGCTATCAGGCGCCTTCCTTGGCCCAACAGCGAGCGGATGTTACGGCCATGGTGGCTCAGTCCGCTCGTCACGAAACCCACAATCCGCTGATCTATAAGGTCATGATCGATCGACTGGAGCGGGATTTTGGCAACAAGGGCAACTATACCCAGTTCGAAGGTCAGGCCTATATCGGCACCGATACCAACAAACTCTGGCTCAAGGGCGAGGGCAAGCGGCTCGGTGGACAGACCGAGGATGCCGACATCGAGGCCTATTACAGCCATGCCATCGCGGCCTTCTGGGATGCGCAGATCGGTATGCGGCATGATTTTTCGGCAGGTTCCATCCCGAGTCGCAACTGGCTGGGTTTCGGGGTTCAGGGTCTGGCGCCCTACAAATTCGATACGACCGCTACGGCGTATGTGGGCAACGAGGGGCGCACGGCCCTGCGTCTTTCCAGCGAGTACGATTTTTTCATTACCCAGAGGCTCATTTTCTGGCCGGGCGTGGAGTTGAATCTGTACGGCAAAAACGACCCGGAACGGAATATCGGTCGCGGGTTGGCTGATTCCCGCCTCGTATTACGCCTGCGCTATGAAATCCGGCGGGAAGTCGCGCCCTATGTGGGCATTCAGTGGACAAACAAATACGGCCAGACGGCCAGTTATGCCCGTACTAACGGGGAGGCGACAAGCGACATGCAGCTGATCGCCGGCCTGCGTTTGTGGTGGTAGCCGGATGCAAGCATCCGGTATCGATCTGTATGGGCCGAGCAGTCGCGGGGCGGTCTGATGACGATCCACCGACATCGATCCGCTTCGCGCTGCATGACAACGTTTTTATTTGGAGGGTATCGAAATGCCATTTTTTAATGAACATTGGGGAATGGGCGCTGGTTTTGGCGGCTTTGGCTTGATTTTTATGCTGCTGGGTGTGGTGGTAATGGCGCTCGTCGTCTTCGCCATTCTTCGTCTTTTGACAGGCAGCAATCGACCCGGGCCGACCGATCGGGAAGACCGTCGTGCCTTGAGTATTCTCGAGAAACGATTTGCGAACGGTGAAATCGATGAGGCGGAATACAACGAACGCCGCCGCATCCTGGAAGGGCGGGATCGGTCATGAACCAATCGCGACCGGTAAAAAATCACTTTTTAGGGGAAATGTGTCATGTCTCATGATTTTTCGAACAAATATCCAAACAAACCAGTACCAGCCGCTCAGCAGGATATGGCCATCGATTCACCCAAGCGACGGTATGCCTTGAAAACACTGGTTCAAGGGGCGGCCACCGTGCTGACCGGCGTCGCTTTAACGGAACAAATAACCACATCAGCCCAGGCACAGGCAATGGGGATGATGGGTGGCATGATGGGCGGTATGCTGGGACAGAATCAATCTGCCTCGATTTCCTCCGGCCTGTTCGCTCATCCAATGCCCATACCGCCGCAACTCAAAGGGGAGGCAGACAGCTCGGGTGTGCGCACCTATGCGTTGAATGTCATGGCCGGGCAGCACAGCGAATTGGTGCCGGGTCTTAAAACCGCAACCTGGGGTTACAACGGCGCCATCCTGGGCCCAACGATCCGTGTGCCTCAGGGGAAACCCGTTCGTTTCGATATCAGTAACGGGCTCGATCAGTCCACGACCGTTCATTGGCATGGCGCCCACGTTCCCGGTCATGCCGATGGTGGGCCGCACAACCTGATCGCGGCGGGAAAACAGACCTCGATCTCATTCTCATTGAATCAGCCAGCGGCCACTTTGTGGTATCACCCGCACCCGGATAGCAGGACCGGACCACAGGTCTATGCCGGTCTGGCGGGTTTTCTGCTCGTCGACGACGGGCTGGATGCCCGACTCGGGATGCCGCATACCTATGGTGTCGACGATTTTCCCGTCGTGATCCAGGATCGCCGCATCACAGAAAAGGGCCAGTTGGATTACATGAATTCCATGATGGATATCATGGGGATGAAGGGTGATCGGTTTCTCGTCAATGGTATCGAACAGCCCTTTGTCGGGGTACCGGGCCAATGGATTCGACTGCGCCTGCTCAACGGCTCCAATGCACGTATCTACAACCTGTGCTTCGCCGATGAACGCCCCTTCCACGTGGTGGCAAGCGATGCGGGTTTGCTCGAACAGCCGGTAGAACGAACTGAACTTGTTCTGGCACCCGCCGAACGCGCCGAAATCATGGTCGATCTTGGCGACATGCAGGGAAAGAAACTGGTGCTACAGAGCGATTCGGCCAAAGTGATTCCCGGGTTGAATCGCATGCCCATGGCTACGGATGGATACGATAAAGGCCACTTTGACCTGCTTGAACTTCGCGTGGGGGCGCCCACGGCAAAAACAGGCCATTTGCCCGAACGAATGGCGTCGATCCCCACGCTCAAGGCAGATACGCCAATACGCAAATTTACCCTGCAGGACATGGATATGGGCAAGATGCGTCGCATGATGATGGGCGGGGGATTGCAGTCTGATAACAAGTCCACCGGCCCGGGTGGGATGAGCATGGGGATCGGTGGCCGCCATCTGTTTTCGATCAATGACCAGTACATGAACCCCAAGGTCATCAACGAGCGCGTCAAACTCGGCAGCACGGAAATCTGGCATGTAGCCAATGACGGCATGATGGCGCACCCCTTTCATATCCACGGCATCTCATTTCAGGTGTTAAGCCGTGATGGTGCCCAACCGCCGGCTTATGAGCGGGGATGGAAAGATGTCGTACTGGTTCACAGTGGCCAAACGGTGCAACTGATCGCACGGTTCGACCAACCCGCCGGCGACGATCATCCTTTCATGTATCACTGCCATATTCTCGAACACGAAGACAACGGCATGATGGGTCAATTTACCGTGAGTTGAAAAAGGACCAAAGGTGTACTCGTTGCCCCTCCGGTCTTGATCGCCGGGTTCGCACTTCGGTTGTCCCTCTGAAGCGCGTTGTGCGGTGCCAGCGTTCTACCGGATGGTGTTTCGATGATTTTAGTTCTTAAGGTGTTCTTGTTGTATCAAGATGTTAGGAGTATTGATCATGCCTTTCTTATCGCCTTCGCCGTGGCGTTTGACCCGGTGGGTTTTCACTCGGAGCCTGATGCCGATTCAGCATTCGTTGCGCACGCTGGGCATGTTGCTGATCGTTATCCTCGCTTTGTCGGGGCTGGCACAAGCCGGTCAGAACACGTCGGGTCGTTCAGAGCAACCCGTCTTTTCAATAAGTCCGGATGCCACGCTTTCACTTCAGGAAGCCGAACAGTTGGCGGTGCAGAATGATCAGGGTTTGGCTGCTGCGGTAGCGACCGAATCGGCGGAAACCAGTTCGGCCAAGGCGGCCGATCAACTGCCCGATCCTGAGATTTCGCTCGGTGTATCGAGTCTGCCGCTCGATACCTTCAGTTTCACGCAGACGCCCATGACGACCACGGAGGTCTCGATCAGCCAGTCTTTGCCGCCGGGCGATACCTTGGCGCAGCGCGCCCTGGCCGCCGACGCGAAGATACAGGCCGCAACCGCAAACATCGCCGTGCAGCAACAAATACTGCGGCGTGAAGTGGGCCGGTTCTGGTTGACCGTCTACCGCGATCAGCAAACGCTGGCGCTGCTTGAACAGGAGAAGTCGTTGTATCAGCGCCTTCTGCGCAGTGCGCAAACGGCCTACAGCACCGGACGGGCCCGAGCGACTGATCTGGTTCGATTGCAAGTCCGCTTGGCGGAACTGGATGATCGCATCGACCGCCAGCGGGGTAGTACAGCGGCGACGAAAGCACGCCTGGCCCGCTGGATCGGGGCACGGGCACAGCAAGACTGGCCCAAGGCCCTGCCTTCCGCGCTGACAACCCTGCCCGAAGGGTCTGTGGAGCATCAACCGGAAATCAAAGCCTTGCAGGCGAATCTGGCCGAGGCCCGAGCGCTAACGGGCGAGGCGCGTGCCGCGTTCAAACCGAAGTTTGGTGTCTCGCTCGGGTACGGCATCAAGGCGGGCAACCAGCCGGACACGGTGAGTGTGGGGGTGAGCATGAGTTTGCCGCTCTTCACCGGTGAACGCCAGGCGCCCCTGCTGGCAGCGGCGCAGAAACGGCAACAGGCGCGGCAGTTGGCGCTGGAAAGCCGTGCCGCCGATTTTCATGCCGAGGCGCAGTCGCTCAAGGCCGATGTGGACAGCCTGACGACACGGATCGATCGTTACGACCGGCGGATTCTGCCCAAACTCAGGCAGGTCGCGACCCTGGCGCAAAACCAGTTTGGCTCTGGCGGCGGTGATTTTACGGCCATTATCGATGCCGAACAGGCCGAGATTACCGGTCGTCAACAACGCCTCGATTTAACGATTGATCGCGCCCAACGCTTGATCGATCTGCGTTACCTTCTGGAGAATCCCGCATGAAATCCTCAAAGAATAAAATCAGGCTGATTGCCGTCGTGTCGACCGGTGTGGCCGCCGGTGCGGGTGCGCTGATTTGGGCGCACACACCGATCAACTTCATTCGCCCGGTGCTGGCCGAAGCGACGCAATCGCCTGCAGCGTCCTCGTCGCAGGGAGATCATGCGCACGCTACGACGACGGCAGGCACCGATGCCAAGTTCGTGACCAAATACACCTGCCCGATGCATCCGCAAATCATCGAGGATCATCCGGGTACCTGCCCGATTTGCGGCATGGATCTGGTGGCGAAGCAGTTTCCGGCCAAATCATCCGAACAAAGCGCTGCACCGGCAGCTGCCGATGCGGCGCACGATCATGCGCGGCATGCCGAAACCGCGCCAACGGCAACGCAGACCCCTTCCACGCCCACGGCGGAAAAACCGGCGCCCGATGCCAAGTTCGTGACCAAATACACCTGCCCGATGCATCCGCAAATCATTGAGGATCATCCGGGCACCTGCCCGATTTGCGGCATGACCTTGGTGCCGAAACTGTTTCCGGCTGGCACGAAAGATAATACCGGTAGCGCCGCCACCACATCGGAGCAGAAAGCTGCTGCACCCGTGGTGAGCGAATCGGCGCCGTTGCCGGAAGTGGCGGTGGCGCCGCGTACCCTGCGCGACATGAACGTGGTGATGGCCCGTGCCCAGTGGCGTAATCTGACCCGCCAGATCCACAGCGTCGGGCTGGTGGCGCTGGATGAGAACCGTTTGTCGCATGTTCATCCGCGCGCGAGCGGCTGGGTGGAAACGCTGAATGTCCGCGCCTTGGGCGATACCGTCAAAAAGGGCGAAACCCTGCTGACCGTGTATTCGCCCGATATTCTTTCGGCAGAGAAGGATTTTCTGGTCGCGCTGAAAAGCGGCATGCCCGAGATGCGCGATGCCGCGCGGGATCGCCTGCGTCTGCTGAGCGTCCCCGAATCGGTGATCGAGCAGATTGCCCGTACGGGCAAGGTGGCGCGCACCATTCCGGTATTGGCACCGCAATCCGGGTACATCTCGGTCATCAATCTGCGCGACGGCATGTATGTCACCCCCAATCTGGACATGTTCACCATCGCCGATGCAAGCAAGATCTGGGTTCAGGTCGAGGTGCTGCCGCGGGATATGGAACAGGTCGCGGTGGGGCAGCCGGCCGAGATGACGGTCGATGGCGTGCCGGGCCGGGTTTGGAAGGGTACGGTCGATTTTATCTACCCCGAACTCGATCCAAAATCGCGCACACTCAAGGTGCGACTGGTGTTCGATAACCCCGATGGCGTGCTCAAACCCAACCAGTTCGCCGAAGTCGGCATTCGGGGGGTGGCGCAGGCCGATGTGCTGACCGTGCCGACGTCAGCCGTCATTCCCACCCCGCAGGGCGCGCGCGTGGTGCGGAAAAATGCCGATGGCAGCTTCCAGCCGGTTCGGGTGGATGTGGGGCAATCGGCAGATGGCTGGACGCAGATCACCGCGGGGTTGTCGCCCGACGACAGGGTGGTTGCCTCCGGGCAGTTCTTGATTGATTCGGAGAGTTCCATCCAGGCTTCCTTCGCCCGCATGACCGGCACCGCGCAGCCCGCTGACGACGCGGCATCGGCAGCGTCCGGCCAACACCAACATTAAGGGAGCGATGTCATGTTAAAAGCCGTGATTAACGCCTCGATCAACAATCGAGTGCTGGTGCTCCTGCTGGCTGCCATTCTGGCGGTGGTCGGCTGGTATTCGTGGAAAGCAACGCCGCTGGATGCGATTCCCGATCTTTCCGATACTCAGGTCATCATCAAAACCACCTATCCCGGTCAGTCGCCCCAAGTGGTGCAGGATCAGGTGACCTATCCGTTGACGACGGCGCTGCTCTCCGTGCCCGGCTCGACGGCGGTGCGGGGTTATTCGTTCTATGGCGATTCGTATATTTATGTCACATTCAAGGATGGCACGAACCTGTACTGGGCGCGCTCAAGGGTGCTTGAGTATCTCAATCAGGCGCGTTCCAGTCTGCCTGCTGGCGTGGAGCCACAACTCGGCCCGGATGCGACGGGCGTGGGTTGGGTGTATGAGTACGCGCTCACCGACCCCTCGGGCCAGATGAATCTGTCGCAACTGACGACCTTGCAGAACTGGTTCTTGAAATTCCAGTTGCAGACCGTGCCTGGAGTCTCGGAGGTCGCGACAGTGGGCGGCATGGTGCGCGAGTACCAGATCGTGGTGGATCCCGATCGTCTGCGTGCGTTCGGCGTGTCGCTCGCCACGCTGCGTAAGGCCGTGGCCGATGCTAATAAGGAAGTCGGCGGCGGCGTGCTGGAGCTCGGTGGCGCTGAATATATGGTCACCAGCCGGGGCTATCTTAAAAGCGTGGCCGACATCGAACGCATTCCGGTGGGCGTGACCCAAAGCGGCACACCGATTCTGGTGCGGGATCTGGGCACGGTTCGCCTGGGACCGGCGCCGCGGCGGGGGGTGGCCGATCTCGATGGCAACGGCGAAGTGGTTGGCGGCATCATTGTGATGCGCTCCGGTGAGAATGCGCGTCAGGTCATCGATGCGGTGAAGACCAAAATCGAACACTTGAAACCAAGCCTGCCCAAAGGAGTGGAAATCGTGCCCGTGTATGACCGCTCCGGCGTCATCAACCGGGCGGTAGATACCCTGAGCAGCAAACTGGTCGAGGAATTCCTCGTGGTGGCGCTGGTGTGTGCGATTTTCCTGTGGCACCTGCGTTCGGCGCTCGTGGCGATCATCGGCCTGCCCCTGGGCGTGTTGATGGCCTTCATCGTGATGCACGTACAAGGCATCAACGCCAACATCATGTCGCTCGGTGGCATTGCGATTGCCATCGGCGCGATGGTCGATGCCGCCATTGTGATGATCGAAAACGCCCACCGGCATCTGGTGGCCTGGCGCGAGACGCACGGCAGCCCGCCCAAAGGTGACGATCATTGGCGCTTGATCGCCCAATCAGCGGGAGAGGTCGGGCCGGCGCTGTTTTTCTCGCTGCTCATCATCACCCTCTCGTTCATTCCCGTGTTCACACTGCAGGCACAGGAAGGGCGCATGTTCGCCCCGCTGGCCTTCACCAAAACCTATGCGATGGCGGCGGCGGCGGGCCTGGCGATTACGTTGATCCCGGTGTTGATGGGGTATTTCATTCGCGGCCGGATTCCGCGAGAAGAAGCCAATCCGCTCAATCGCTTCTTGATTGCGCTCTACCGTCCGATTCTGCGTGCCGTGCTTCACTTTCCCAAAACCCTGCTGGCGATCAGTCTGATCTTCATGCTCTCGGCGATATTGCCTTTGGCCGGCGTGGGCGGGTATCTGGCCCCGCTCAAATGGGTGGGCGGCAGCGCCTGGCAGTTGCACGTCAGCGACTGGCAAAACGATTGGGCCAAGCGTTGGGCAAGCACATTCTCATTCGCGCCCAAAATAGCGGAACTGGGCCGGGGCTTGGGAAGCGAGTTCATGCCGACCTTGGATGAAGGCGATTTGCTTTATATGCCCACCACCGCGCCGGGGTTGTCCATCGGGGATGCGCGCTTGCTGTTGCAGCAGGTCGACGCGCTGATTGCCGAAGAGCCGGTCGTCAAATCCGTGTTTGGCAAGATCGGCCGGGCGGCCACGGCCACTGATCCCGCGCCGCTGACCATGATCGAGACCACGATTCAGTTCAAGCCCAAAAGCGAATGGCCCGAGGGCATGACGCTGCAAAAGGTGATCGACAACCTCAATCAGAAGATTCAGTTTCCGGGGCTGAACAATGCCTGGGTCATGCCGATCAAGACGCGGATTGACATGCAAACCACGGGGATTCAAACCCCGGTGGGTGTCAAGATCACCGGGCCCGATCTTCATCAGATCGACCGGATCGGCAAGCAGGTCGAGGCGGTGTTGCAGACCGTGCCGGGCACGCGAACGGCCTATGCCGACCGCACCAACGGCGGGCGTTACATCGAAATCACACCAGATCGGATCAAGGCCGCGCGATTTGGTTTGAACATCGGTGAAATTCAGGATGTCATCAGCTCGGCGGTCGGCGGGGTGGAAGTCACGCAAACCGTCGAAGGGCTGGAGCGTTTTCCCGTGAGTATTCGTTATCCGCGCGCCGATCGGGATAGCGTGAGCAAGCTCAAGGACTTGCCGATCGTGACACCGACCGGCGCCACGGTGGCATTGGGGCAGATTGCCACGATTCAGGTCACCGATGGCCCGCCGATGATCCGCTCCGAGGACAGCCGACCCGCCGGTTTCGTGTTCGTCACCACCCAAGGGGTCGATCTGGGCGGTTATGTGAGCAACGCACGCCGGATCGTGGCGGACAAGGTGAACTTGCCGCCGGGCTATGCCATCAGCTGGACGGGCCAATACCAGTACCTGCAACGGGCCACGGAACGCCTCAAGCAGGTCGTTCCCCTGACGCTTGCCATCATCTTCGTGCTGTTATTCCTGATCTTCCGGCATGGTGGCAAGGCCAGCTTGATCATGGTGACGCTCCCGTTTGCCCTGGTCGGCGGCTTTTGGCTGTTGTGGGCCTTGGGGTTCGAGTTGTCGATCGCGGTCGCGGTCGGCTTCATTGCGCTGGCGGGCGTGGCCGCGGAGTTCGGCGTGGTGATGCTGATCTATCTCGATCACGCCATCGAGGATCGACGCCGCGCCGGACGGCTGAACACCCGAACCGATCTGGCCGAGGCGATCATGGAAGGCGCGGTGTTGCGCGTTCGACCCAAGGCCATGACCGTGGCGGTGATTCTGGCGGGCCTGATCCCGATTCTGGTCGGGCACGGTACCGGTTCGGAAGTCATGAGCCGCATCGCCGCCCCCATGATCGGCGGTATGATCACCGCCCCGTTACTCTCCATGCTGCTGCTTCCCGCCGTGTATTGGTTGTGGCAGCGACGGCATTTGCCTGCAGGGTGAAAACGAGCCCCCGTGTTTCAGCCATCAAATGGCTTTGAGCGAGTTCACCGCGTGGCTGAGCGCGCGGTATCTCGTTTCATCGAAATTTGCTGTGAGGACATTCTCAACATAAAGGAGGACGAGCGACATGACGAAGGCAATCATCGGGTTACATGGCTCATCCCTGTGCCGCACGGAACCGCTGATTAAATCAGCGGTTACTTTTGTCTTTTTGTCCGGATTTTATCGCTTGATGTCGCGATAGAAGTTTTCATGCGGCCCAATCGCTTCGAGATAGATTAGCCGCACCGTTTCATCAAGCGTGTAACCAAGCAGATACAGCTGGTTATGGCTGTGGAATTTGTACACAAATAAATCAGCAAGATCCCCCCTTCTTTCGCTCCCCGACGCTGGGATCGGCGGCCACTACCGCTGCGGCGATATCGACATCGGCGGCCACCTGGTCATGAAGTTTCTTGTAGGCACGGGCAAAACGACGGGTTTGTTTGAGCGCGAAGCGCATCAACGCGATTTTCTAGGAACGAAAGCGGTAGCCTCTGCGCGTGGTTCGGCCAAAGAGACCAGTGATTCGGCAATGAAGCTGACGGGCAGATCAGGATTATCGAGTGCAGCACGCCCAACCTTTGCCCAATATTCGACTTGGCCTGCAATACTGCGGTGCTCGGTCAATGCCTCACTGCGTGCCTGCTCATACAGAGTCTGGTCAATGCGGATCGAAGTGGATGACATTTTTTGCTTTACCTCCTGTGTTGCCACAATTGTAGTGGCGGGCGCTGCGGCTTTCAATTCGTGTTGCTCGAAACGGCGCGAATCAACTGACTTGGATATTCCAGATCGCCGAGCCGATGGTGTACAGGCCAAAACCGAGCACGGCGGCGCCGGCGATCCAACGCACCCATTTTTGACGGGTCAGGGCGGAGAGCTGGGCGGCGAACGCGCCCATCAGCAGCAGATTCGGCAGCGTGCCGAGGCCAAACCCCAGCATCAGCAGCGCACCCTGAGCCGCGCTGCCTGCCGAAAGTGCCCAAATCAGCACGCTGTACACCAGCCCGCAGGGCAACCAGCCCCAAACAAACCCCAGCAGCAATGCCTGCTTCGGGGTTCTGACCGGCATCAGCTTGCGGCCCAGCGGTTCGATGTAGCGCCATAATCGCGAACCGACGCGTTCGATGCGCGTGAGCCCGAACCACCAGCCGCCTACGTACAGCCCCATCAGCACCATGAAACCACCGGCGATCATAAGCAAATACAGTTGCGCGTGCTGCATGGGGATCAGCGACAGACCCAGCGCGCCGATCAAACCGGCAATGGCACCCGCGACCACGTAAGAGGTAATCCGTGCGAGATTATAGGCAAGCAGATAGGGTAGAAGCTGGCCGGGCGTGGCGCGTTTTTCCGGCGGCAGGCCGAAGGTAAGCGCGCCGACAATGCCGCCGCACATGCCGATGCAATGTACGCCGCCAAAAAATCCGACCAGCAAGGCCGCCCAAAATGTCATATCTGCGGGCATGAAATCTCCTGAATCAAATGTCTTCGATTAAACGTAGGTTGCGGCACAGGGGGCGATGCCAATTCCCCTCAAAGTCCGACAGGCCCCGGTTGGACTTATTCAGACAATGATTAAGCCACTTGATTCGCGTCCGGGTATCCCCAACACTGACGGCATGAATTCAACACCACGCCAATCGCGGGATGCCGTCTCTTCCCGACCGACGCCATTATCCCCCCAGCCCGCCGATATTATCGATTTTTTGCGGACGAATCTGGTCGAGCTGCCGCTTGTCGATCAACCGGCCCTGTCCCGCCGGTTGGCCGGAGCCGAGCGTGCCTTGCAGCAGAATCGGCTGGATGCGGGGCGGCTGGGCGAATTGGTCAACGCTTTCGAGGCCAGCGCGGCCTTGTTGACCGAGCGCCGTTCGGTGGTTTTGACCATCGATTATCCCGCAGAGCTCCCCGTCAGCGGCCAGCGCGAGGCGATCATGGATTTGATCCGCGCGCATCAGGTTGTGATCGTGGCGGGGGAGACAGGTTCCGGCAAAACCACCCAGCTGCCCAAGATGCTGCTGGAACTCGGTTACGGCATCAAAGGGCTGATCGGCCACACCCAGCCCCGGCGCATCGCGGCGCGTAACGTGGCGAGTCGTCTGGCCGAAGAGCTGGGCGTAACGGGGTCGGGTGTGGTCGGGTACAAGGTGCGTTTTTCCGATCAGACGCGGGTGCAGAGCCGCGTTGCGGTGATGACCGATGGCATTTTATTGGCCGAAATTCACAGCGATCCGGATCTGTTGCGCTACGACGCGCTCATCATCGACGAAGCGCACGAGCGCAGCCTGAACATCGATTTTCTGCTCGGCATCGTGCGGCGCCTGCTGGATCGTCGCCCTGATTTTCGTCTGGTGATTACATCGGCCACGATCGATACCGAGCGATTCGCCCTGCATTTTGCCCGTAAGGACGCGTCGGGCGAGCCGCGTCCGGCACCCGTCATCACCGTGGCGGGGCGGAGTTTTCCGGTTGAGTATCGCTATCGTCCATTGACTGTCGCGCCGAATGAGGCTTTAGATGAAGCGGAAGAAGAGCGGGATCTGGCCGCTGCCGTCGTGGCCGCTGTCGATGAATTGCAGGCAGAAGCGCAAACGACCAGTGGCGGCGATATTCTGGTCTTCCTGCCGGGCGAACGGGAAATTCGCGAGTGCGCCCACCGGCTGGGGCGGCATGGATTGCGCCATACGGAGATTTTGCCGTTATTTGCACGTTTGTCAGCCGCCGAGCAGCAGCGGATTTTTGCGCCGCATACGGGGCGGCGCATCGTGCTGACCACGAACGTGGCCGAAACCTCACTCACCGTGCCCGGCATTCATTATGTGATCGATTCGGGGTTGGCGCGGATTGCCCGTTACAGCCCGCGCTCACGGGTGCAAAAACTGGCGGTGGAAGCGATTTCGCAGGCATCGGCGAACCAGCGGGCGGGCCGTTGTGGCCGAATCGCGCCCGGCGTGTGCATCCGTCTGTTCGACGAGCAGGATTTTTCCGGTCGCCCCGCGTTTACCGATCCCGAAATTTTGCGTACCAACCTTGCCTCGGTAGTGTTGCGGTTGATCGAATTGCGCTTGGGCGAGCCGGAGCATTTCCCGTTCATCGAACCGCCCGATTCACGCCAACTCGCCGGTGCCCGCCGCCTGTTGTTCGAGCTGGGCGCACTGGACGAGCGTCAGCGCATCACCAAGCTGGGGCGCCAGTTGGCGCGATTGCCAGTCGACCCGACTTTGGGCAGGATGGTGTTGTCTGTCTTGTCGAATGCGGATGCCACGTCGCTGGATACCCTGATCGTCGTGGCCTTTCTGTCGATACAAGACCCGCGTGAACGCCCGGCCGATCACGCGCAGGCCGCCGATCAGGCGCAACAGGCATTCCGCGTGGCCGACTCGGATTTCGCGGGCATTCTGGCCCTGTGGGATCAATGGCATACCGTGGTTCGACACGAAAATCAGCGCAAGCGACGCGACTGGGCGAAAAAGCATTTCCTCTCGTATAATCGGCTGCTCGAATGGCACGATCTGTTCGGCCAGTTGCGCGAACAGGCCGATGAAATCGGACAGGTCAAACTGCCCGATCCGACGCCTTTGCCCATAATTGTTGACGGCGATGAAGCGCCGCTGCGTGCGCGGCTCGATGCCCTGCATCAGGCGATGCTGCCGGGTTTGCTGGCACAGATCGGTCTGCGTGATGAAGCCACGCGAACAGACAAGA
>NZ_JAQTTX010000028.1:0-30691 GCF_028710545.1 Halothiobacillus sp.
CTCAAGCCGAACTGGTGTCTCATGCCCGAGACAATCAAACGGCGCTGACTCATCACCTTTTAACCACGCAAAGAGAAAAACCGCAAACGGCAGCACCCACTGTGAACGAGCGCCCGATGGATGAACCAGATGCTGATTCCAGTCATTCAACGAATACCGATGATCTTGGTTCGGTTCCCGATGCAGGCACCAAGTGATTGTTTTATAGCGTCTGATAAGATTCTTAAAACTTAATTAAACCCGCATTCTGTCATGGTTTGCGGGTTTTTTTATGCTTATAGCGTCGAGAAAGATTCACTCATGCCAATAGCGAACGCAACATCCAGGCATTTTTCTCGTGAAGTTCCATCCGGCGGGTCAGCAGATCCTGGGTTGGTTCATCGTGCGCCGCCTCGGCAACTGGGAACACTCCACGTGCCGTGCGCACCACGGCTTCTTGTCCTTTGACCAGATGGGCGATCATATCGTTGGCAGCCAACTTTTCATCTGGGATCGTAAAGGATGACAATTCCGAAAAACGGGTGAACGATGCGGGGGCAAACGCACCCAGCGAACGAATCCGCTCCGCGATTTCATCCACGGCGGTAAAAAGCTCTGTGTACTGAGTTTCGAACATCAGATGCAAGCTGTTGAACTGTGGCCCGGTCACATTCCAGTGGAAATTATGCGTCATTAAAAACAGGCTGTAGGAGTCCGCCAATAGTCGGCTCAAACCATCAGCAATGGACTGACGATCTTTTTCGCTGATACCGATGTGGATACCGTCGCTTGATGTCGATTCGGTGGTGATTTTTTTCTTAGCCATGACGTTCTGCTCCTGTAGTTTCAACGCACCCTATTCGTGGGCATGCTTAAACATAGCCCTTTACTGAATTAGGTGCAAATGTCATATTTCAATGACTTTGATTACCCGAATCTATCGCTCCCTGACCGTCTTCGCCAGTTGGAGAATCAGGTGATTCATCCATCGGAATCGAACATCCGATCACCTATCGGCGCGTAAAATCCTTACAATGTCCGGACTAATAATTCCCATATTCGAATAAGCCATCCAACCATGACCGAAACTTCACCATCCAGCCATTTTATCCGCGCCCGCATCGATGAAGACTGCGCTAAACAAACCTACGGTGCGAAGGTCGCAACCCGTTTTCCGCCCGAACCCAACGGATTCCTGCATTTCGGTCATGCCAAGAGTATTTTCCTGAACTTCGGCCTCGCCGAAGACTATCGCGCCGAGTGTCCGCAAAGCGCTTGTAATCTGCGTTTTGATGACACCAATCCGACGAAAGAAGAAACCGAATATGTCGATGCCATTCGCGAAGACGTGTCATGGCTGGGGTTCAACCCGGGGGCACGCGTGTTTTACGCTTCGGACTATTTCGAACGTCTGTATCACTGCGCTGAATTATTGATCGAGGCCGGACTGGCCTATGTGGACTCACAAGATGCCGATCAGATGCGCAATACGCGCGGCACCCTGACCCAGCCGGGCCAGAACAGCCCGTTCCGCGATCGCAGCATCGAAGAAAACCTGCATCTGTTCCGAGCCATGCGGGCAGGTGAATTCCCCGACGGCAGCCATATCCTTCGCGCGAAGATCGACATGGCTTCGCCCAACATGAACATGCGCGACCCGGCCATTTATCGTATCCGACACGCGCATCATCATCGTACCGGTGATGTCTGGTGCATTTACCCGATGTACGATTTTGCCCATTGTGTATCGGATGCGATCGAAGGCATCACGCATTCACTGTGCACGTTGGAATTTACCGATCACCGGCCGCTCTATGACTGGTTTTTGGCGCGCCTGGCTGAACTGGGGGAATTCACGCCCCCCCTACCGCAGCAGATCGAGTTCTCACGCTTGAATCTCACCTACGTTGTGCTTTCAAAGCGCAAGCTGATCCAGTTGGTGACCGGCGGTCACGTGGATGGCTGGGATGACCCTCGCCTGCCGACCCTCAAAGGCGCGCGTCGGCGGGGGTTTACCCCGGAAGGCTTCAAACTGTTTGCCGATCGGATCGGCGTATCCAAATCGGATAGTCTGATCGATTACAGCGTGCTGGAAGACTGCATGCGAGAAGATCTGAATGAACATGCCGAGCGCCGCGTGGCCGTGCTCGACCCGGTCAAGCTGGTGCTGACCAATTACCCGGAAGGACAAACGGAAGTTTGCCACGCGCCGAATCATCCGCATCACAGCGAATTGGGCAAGCGCGAAATTCTGTTATCTCGTGAACTCTGGATCGAGCGTGAAGATTTCATGGTCGAGCCGCCGAAAAAGTTCTTCCGCCTGACACCCGGTGCCGAGGTTCGCTTGCGTTACGGCTACATCATCAAATGTACCGGTTTCGATGCGGATGAGAATGGCCGGGTCACCTGTGTGTATGCCGAGTACGATCCTAATACCAAGTCAGGCACGCCCGGATCGGAATCACGCAAGGTCAAAGGCAACATTCATTGGTTATCCTGCCATGACGCCGTAGAAGCCGAGGTGCGCATCTACGACCGCTTGTTCAGCGTGCCCGCGCCCGGCGCCCGGCGCCCGGATGACCCCGAAGACATGGAACGGGATTTCCTCGACGACATCAACCCGGACGCCAAACGGGTTCAGATTGGAATGATCGAACCCTCGCTCGCCACCTGCGCGCCGGAATCGCGTTATCAATGGGAACGCAATGGCTATTTTGTTGCCGACCAACACGATCACAGCACGGCAAAACCGGTGTTCAACCGCACCGTGACCCTGAGAGATTCCTGGACGGCCAAATAAAAACCCGCATGCGGCATGAGCACAGGCGGGTTTGAGATCATTCGCCTCGTACCGGCGAATTACTTGGGAATATGATGTTCCACGGCCATTTCCGCGAAATCCAGCCCCCAAGCGGGTACTTTGCCCTTCAACTGCATGAATAATGTTTGATACTGCATTTTGAGCATATAGGGTACACGCCCCATTTTAAGCACTGCCGTATCGCCGCCGAACCAGGTATTTGAGCGAATGTAAAAGGCTTTGCCCCCGCCCATGTCGCCCAAACAATAAACAACTGGCTGCAAGGGCTTGTCTGCCTCTTCGGGTGACAATCGGCCCACGTCCTTGGCAATCTGCAAGCCGACGATTTCGCATTCCTGGTGGCCGATTGCACCGAGTTTCGGCATGGTAACCGCGGCGGCGTCACCGGCGGCAAACACATTTTTGTATTTGGGGTTACGCATCAGCAAATCGGTAACGACAAACCCTTCGCTGTCGCTGATCGGCAAGCCACGCATAAATTCATGCGCTTTCCAATTGGGAAAAACGATTTTAAGTTCCGCTTCGACCGATCGACCATCGGCAAACTCAATACCATCTTTGGTAATGCGCTTGATATCTTGCGTGTTGTTAAGGTAGTTGAAGCCCATCTTGGTCGCCAGATCGAGCAACTGCTTGACGACCGTTTCACCCGCATCCTCGGCAATCAGCTCGGCGGGCGTGAAAACGGTGATTTTGCTCGGCTCCCCCTGTTTGGTTTCATCCAAATAATGTGCAGCGGCCATCATCAATTCAACCGGTGGACCTTCACAGGCGGCGAGCGCATCGGGGATGCTGCCACCGGGATAAGGCTCCAGCCCTTTGGCCCCGTCCCCTTGAGTAAAACGCGCCGAACCAATCGCAATCGGGCCACCTTTGTAGCCACCGAAATGCAATTTCTGGCGTAGCTTTTCGCCCAGATACAAATCGCTGACGCTATCGCCAAACTCGGCAAAACCTTCGATGTCTTCAAAAGCCAAACGATTGCCCAGAGCGACCACCAGATAATCGTAACTCAAGGTCACAGCGGCAGCGCCCGGGCGTTCGTTGGGCGTGATGTGCACCACCTCGGAATCGACATCAATGGCATTCACTTCGGCCTGGATGAAATTGATCTGATCGTGGGCAAGCACGTCACGCAATTCCATACGCTGATGCATGGCCGGATTTCTGTTTTCAAACACATCGGCCGGAATGTTCGGCACAAATAACAAATAATCCTTTCGATCTACAACGGTAATTTCAACCGCATCACCCGCATATTGGCGGATTTTCTGCGCGCTGCCCAGACCGGCAAAATTGCTACCAAGAACAACAACATGGGGCTTGTGTTTCAACGTTTCCATAATCACCTCGTTCATTTACACCAAGGCCAAATAAAAATTTATCGGCTTATTAGTGACACAATTTAATTACAGGAGTTCAAAATCACTTCGCCCGCCCTCAAAAACGCTCATCAGAAAGCAGATTTCATTCGTTTCAAAACTGCTTTAACGGGGGCAAAACCAGAGCGATGTTCTGGGCAGGCACCAAACTCTATGAGCAAGGCTCGATGCCGCGCCGTGGGATAGCCTTTGTGTCTGGCAAATTCATATTGGGGATACTGTGCGTCCAAGGCCAGCATGAGCCGATCCCTCGTCACCTTCGCCAGAATCGAGGCGCTGGCAATCGCCGCGTCCCGGCCATCGCCACCCACCAGGGCATGACATTCCATGTTGTCCATTTTGGGACACTGGTTGCCATCGACATGAATACGCTCCAGTTTCCAACCCTGAGATCGCATATGGGTTTCAACTTCCATCACGGCGCGGCGCATGGCCAGCAGCGATGCCTGGAGAATATTCATCGAATCGATTTCCTGTACCGTCGCTTCGGCAATGGCGAAGGCTTGCGCGCGACGGGTTATTTCATTGAACAATTTGTCGCGTTGTCGTTCGGTCAGTTTTTTCGAATCGTTCACGCCAATGATCGGATCTTCCGGATACAAAACGACGGCGGCGGCCACAACGGGGCCTGCCAGCGGGCCTCGTCCGGCCTCGTCCACGCCCGCGTAGATTAATCCGGCTGGCTGCATCTCAAACAAAGGCAATTGCGGCATACTGTTCTCTTATTTTTTCTTTTGACCTATCCATAGCCCGACCATGACCGACTCCACTACGCCATCCGATTCGCGGCCTCTGCGTCTGTTTTTCGCTGCGGGCGAAGCTTCCGGCGACCATTATGCCGCCGAACTTTTCCAGCGGTTGAATACACTGCGTCCAGGCAGCGTCGCTCAGGGTCTGGGCGGGACGCAAAGCCGTGCTGCCGGCATCGATACGGTTGTTGATTTAAATACCGTTTCCGTCATGGGTCTGGTTGAAGTGCTCCGTCATTACGGGCAACTCAAACAGGCGTTGAACACTCTGATCAATGCCATGATTGCATTCAAACCCGATATTGTAATCGCCATTGATTTTCAGGAATTCAATCAGCGGCTTGCCAAGGCGGCACGGGCACACGGCATCAAGGTGTTGTTTTTTGTCGCACCGCAGGTATGGGCCTGGCGTCCGAAACGGGCAAAAAAATTCGCCGATGTCGCGGATCATCTGGCTGTTCTATTTGATTTCGAAGCGCCCTTGTTCACCCGATACGGACTGCCGACAACCCATGTCGGGCACCCGTTGCGCGACATGATCCCACCCGAATCCTGCAAAACCGACACCACCCGAAACCTTGTGCAGGCCGCAGCTCGGCAGACGCTCGAAATTGCACCCGCGGCCAAGCTGATCGGCCTGCTGCCCGGCAGTCGTCGCAGCGAAATCAGCCGCTTGCTATGCACTCAGCTTGCCACGGCGCAGCGCTTACTGAAGGCGCATCCGGATTGGTTGTTCGCCCTGCCCATCGCCGACTCCATTGATCCGGTGTGGTTTGAGCAGGAATTGGCGAAGTGCGCCATCTCGCCGGATCTGCGTGGCGCATTGACCTTGGTCAATGGTCACGCCAGAGAAGTCATGGCCGCAAGCGATGCACTCATCATTGCCTCGGGCACGGCCACGCTGGAAGCGGCGTTGATCGGTACACCGATGGTCATCGTGTACAAAACGCACCCGATCACGTACTGGCTGGCAAAGCATCTCGTGCATATCGAACGCATCGGCCTGCCGAATATCGTCTTGAACCGGAATGCATTTCCCGAATTGATCCAGAGCGCCGCGTCGCCGGACGCCATCACAAATAAAATCAATGAGTTGATGCACGAAACTGAAAGCCGAGCGAGCCAAATCACGGCACTGGCAGAAATTCCACAACATCTGGGCGAACCCGGCGCCTTGGCGCATCTGGCCAAGTTAGTGCTGAATCTGACAAGTGAAACACCCGCTACAGCGCTGCCAAAATAAAAATCAGCCTGCCGTACAGTAGCGGTGAACCAAGCGGCGCAACATCCTGACGGTATCGTCCAAAGCCGATAACTCGATGTATTCGTCCGGCTGGTGCGCCTGATCGATTCGGCCCGGACCGAACACGACCGTATCGCAACCCAGTTCCTTGAAGAATGGCGCCTCGGTGCCAAATGCCACGGTAATGGGCGCTTTGCCGCTGATTTCCGCCAATTCCCGCGCCAAGACGGAGTCATCGCCGCTGGAAAAAGGCTCAATGCCGGCCATCAACGACGTCATTTCGAATTCGAGATCCGTGTCATCCAGCACACGGGCAATCCGCTCCCGAAGCTCCTGGCGCAATTCAGGTCCACTCATACCGGGCAAGGGTCGTAAATCGAAATTCAGGACGCACTGCGGGCAAATCCGGTTCGGGTTATCCCCGCCGCAAATATGTCCGAAATTCAGGGTGGCATAGGGCACGAGAAAAGCCGGGTTACTCTGCCGCTTGAGTGATTCGCGCCAATTGGACAGATCGGCAAGCACGCGCGTCATCCCGTCGATGGCGTTGCGGCCCATTTGCGGGTTGCTTGAATGCCCGCTGCGGCCGGTAACGGTCAACGATTCCATCATCACGCCCTTGTGCATATGCACCGGGGTGAGATCGGTCGGTTCGCCGATGATGCAGTACTTCGCCCTCGGTCGCCTGAGCCGAGCCAACAGCCGCGCGCCGTCCATGGTGCTCTCTTCATCGGCGGTGGCAACGATAATGAGTGGATGATGCAGATCTTCCGGTTTCAATCCGCGTGCCGCTTCAATCGCCAGAGCCAGAAAGCTTTTCATGTCGGCGCTGCCGAGACCGTAACCCCGCCCCTGATCGACCGTCCAGCGGAATGGATCATGCTGCCAACGCTTGTCATCCCACGGCACCGTATCGGTATGCCCCGCGAGGATCAGGCCGTCATCACCGGTGCCCAGCGTGGCGATCAGATTGGCTTTGTCGATATGGCCTTCCAGCGGCAGGATTTCGACGCTGAATCCGGCCGATTCCAACCAACCGGCCAATCGATCGATCAACGCCCGATTTCCCATATCGAACTGAGGCATCACACTGCTCACCGACGGCGTGGCAATCAATTCATTCAGCATGTGCGACAGGGCGGGCGCGGCCATTTTGATTATTATTCCTGAGCTGGGAAAAGGGCATCGACGCGCTGGAATCCGCGCGGCAGGATGCGACCACGACTGGCGCGCGCACCACCGTAGTTTTCAAAGTCCACACCACGCAGGATCACGCTCCGTGCACCGGACTGAACCTTGAGCGATTCGCCTTCGGCCAAGGCACAGGTGGCAATTAATGTTGCCCCGGATTTCAGCCCCATCAGCTTGTTGCCGCGGCCTTTGCCCAGTTGTGGAATGTCGGTACGTTCGAGGATCAGCACGTGACCATCACTGGATGCGAAGGCAATGCGCTCGATCGTATCGTTCAAGCGAATCGGCGCACCGAGTGTGGCACCGTCTTGCAGACTCACGATCACCTTACCGGCACGCTGGCGACTGAGCAGTTCCTCAAACGGCGTGATGAAGCCGTAACCGCCGCTTTGCCATAACAAAACGGCATCCTGATCATCGGCCATCACCATTTGAATAAATTGCGCGCCGGTCGGCGGGCTGAGCCGCCCGGTCAATGGCTCGCCCTGCCCTCGCGCAGATGGGAGGCTATGCGCAGCCAGCGTGTAGGCCCGGCCGGTATCGTCGAACAGGATGACCGACTGCGTGGATTTGCCATTCATGTGGGCGAGATACTCATCCCCCGCCTTGTAGGACAACGCAGCCGGATCGACATCATGCCCCTTGGCGGCGCGGATCCAGCCATTCTTGCTCAACACGACGGTGACCGGTTCACTGGAAATGAGGGCCGTTTCGGCCAATGCCTGTGCTGCGCCGCGTGTGACCAAACGCGAACGCCGCGCATCGCCGTATTTTTGGGCATCTTCCTGCAGTTCGTCGCGCAGCAGATTACGCAAGCGGGATTCATCGGCCAGCAAGCCGCGCAGAACCTCTGCTTCGGCCACCAATTCACCCTGCTCTTTCTTGATCGCGATTTCTTCGAGTTTGGCCAGTTGCCGCAAGCGAATTTCCAAAATCGCCTCGGCCTGACGCTCGGTGAGATCGAACCGGGCAATCAATTCGGCCTTGGGTTCGTCGGCTTCGCGAATGACGGCGATGACTTCATCGATATTGAGGAAGGCAATCAGAAGGCCGGCGAGAATCTCCAACCGGTACTCCACCTTCGCCAGACGCCAATTGATGCGGCGGGTCAGCGTCTGACGGCGGAACTGCAACCATTCGGCCAACAGATCCTTGAGATTCATCACTCTGGGACGGCCATCGAGCGCGATCACGTTCATGTTCACGCGATAGCTCTTTTCAAGATCGGTGGTCGCAAACAGATGAGCCATCAATGCTTCAGTATCCACCTGTCGGCTGCGCGGAATGATCACCAGGCGGGTGGGTGCCTCGTGGTCGGATTCGTCGCGAAGATCCGTCACCAACGGCAGTTTTTTTGCATTCATCTGGGCGGCGATCTGTTCGAGAATCTTGCTTCCCGACACCTGAAACGGCAGCGCCGTGATGATAATTTCACCCTGTTCGACTTCATAGCGCGCCCGCTGGCGAACCGAGCCCGTGCCGGTGCGGTACATCTGGATGATGTCTTCCGGTGGCGTGATGATTTCCGCCTCGGTGGGAAAATCCGGGCCGCGCAGATGGCGACAGAGGTCGTCCACAGTGCTATCGGGCTCGTCCAGCAACGCGATGGTGGCCGCGACGACTTCGCGCAGGTTGTGCGGGGGAATATCGGTGGACAAGCCCACGGCAATGCCCATGCCGCCATTGAGCAATACATTCGGCAAACGCGCGGGCAGCAGCGTGGGTTCTTCCAGCGTGCCATCGAAGTTGGGTTGCCAATCGACCGTGCCCTGCTCCGCTTCGGCCAATAAGCTATGGGCGTAGGCCGTGAGCCGGGATTCGGTGTAGCGCATGGCGGCAAAGGATTTGGGATCGTCCGGTGAACCGAAGTTGCCCTGACCATCGATCAGCGGATAACGATACGAAAACGGTTGCGCCATCAGCACCATCGCTTCATAACAGGCCGAATCGCCATGCGGATGGAACTTGCCGATCACATCACCGACCGTTCGCGCCGATTTCTTGTGTTTGGATGCCGCCGTCAGTCCCAGTTCACTCATGGCATAGACGATGCGGCGCTGCACGGGTTTGAGGCCATCACACACACTCGGCAACGCGCGATCGAGAATCACATACATCGCGTAGTTGAGATAGGCCTGTTCGGAAAATTCAGCGATCGACCGGCGCTCGAAACCGTCGGTGCCGCTTTCATTATTCGCAGGGCCGTGGTCAAACTCATCTAAACTCATGACATCCTCATTATTTTATGCCGCAGGGTTAACTTGTCGGCAGCGCCGTCCGGCGCGCAGGGTTGAATCGCCGCAGCGCAAATACACCCAAGAGTGCAAACAGCACGGGCGGCACCGCTGCACTCAAAAACGGGACAAGCGGGTGACCCACGCCGTACACCGGTGCAAACGCCGAAACGATCTGTACCAAGGTGAGGTAAACCACGCCGAGCACAATGGCGATAAACAACCAGCGACCGGCGCCACCGCCACGTTGCGGCGCAAACACAAAAGGCAAGGCCACAAACAGCATCACCAACACGGAAATGGGCGCAAACACCCGCGCCCAAAGTGCGGATGAATAGGCGGAGGCGTCCAACTTATTTTTATGCAGATAGTCCACATAGGATTGAAGTTGCAGAATGTTCATATGCCGTGGATTGAGCACGGCAATATTCAGGATTTTCTGCGAGAACAAGCGCACGTGCTCCTGCACGGGGGCGGTTCTCACCTTGACGCTGTTTCCGGGAACAGTCGTGTCGAGCGTGGATTCTTTCACATCGTACAGACGCCATAAATCCCCGCCTTCGCTGGTCGCATAACTCGCCGACAATAGCTGAACAGGCTGGCTTTGCGCATTGACCGTGAACACGCGCACATGATTCAAACGCCCGCCGACGATGGCCTGACCCACATTGATGAAACGGTCCCCATCGCGCAACCACAAACCGGACTTGAGATTCATGCTGACGCCGGTTCCCTGGGCTTCCGCCCGCGACTGATTGGCTTTTTCCTGCCCCCAGGCACCGACCGTCTCGCCCATAAACATACCAAGCAAGGCAAGTATCGTGGCACCGAGCAAGACGGGACGCGCGAGACGGAACATCGACATCCCGGAACATCGCATCACGGTGAGCTCCGAATGTGCCGCCAGATTACCCAGACTGAGCAGGCCGCCGACGAGCACCGCCGCCGGATAAAAATCGTAGAGATAGCCCGGCGTAGTCAACAGCACAAAGGACAGGGCATCTATTGCACTGTAGGTTGCATTGACCTTCGGTAATTCATCGATGGCGCCGAAAACGATAATCAGCAATCCGAACGCGGCCGTGGAGGCCAAGCCACCGACAACAATCGCTCGAATCAGATAACGATCAAGCGTACCCATGTCGTCTCCGGAACAGGCGTTGCCACAGTCGCCGCGAACCACCACTCATCCACCAGAGCAGCCAAAGCCACAAAAGAATGAATGCCCCGTGCGTCAAGATCAGCCCCTGCCACAACGTAAGCTCACCGTGCTTGATGACGTTCTCCATCAGGGCAATCAAATTGAAATACAAGGCATAGAGCAGAAAGGCCCAGAAGAGTCGGCCATACCGACCCGATCTGGGTTTGGCTTGGGCCAGAGGAACGGCAATCAAGGCAAGCACAAGCACGGTCAGCGCTTGCGAGAGGCGGTAATAGAATTCGGCCTGATCGCCGGGCAAATCCGAATGCAGCAGCTGCAGGGATGATTTCCTGTTTTCCTGAGTGTTTTCCGTGTCCGCCTGCCCCGGCACAAGAATTTCATGGGTTTGATAGTCAATTACAGACCAGTCCTGCTCACCCGCTACCCCCTGAATTCTTCGACCCTGTTCCAACACCACATATCGATGCCCAGCAGAGTCCGTCATCAATTTACCGAAGGGTGCCATTTCAACCCCCGGCTTTTGGCGAGCATTTTTTCCATTCGTGGGTTCATTGAATGCGAAGATATCCGAATAACCATTACCGGACTTACTCCCGATATACAACACCGCTCTACCGGACGGATCTTCAATAAAACGGCCAACCGGCAGTTGATTAACCACTTGTTGACCGCGTGCGGCGTCGATCATCCGTGACTGAACCTGCTGCAGTGCCGGGTAACCGATCAGCGAAATACTGGCCGTCAACAGGCTGACTGGTATAGCCAGCCAGAGGATGGCCTGGCTTAGATGCCGGGGCCCATAGCCGCAGGCACGAAGGACGGTCAGTTCCGAATCCCGACTCATCCGCCCCAGGGCGAACATCAAACCGATGAACAACCCCACCGGCAACACATAGATCAACAGCTTGACGGCGTTGAAGCCCATCATCGCGGGGATCAGGCTTGAGGGCAACGTACCGTCCGCTGCCGCAGAAAGTGAACGAGCAAGCAGATTCGCCAGCATGATGAGCATCACGATCAAGGTCACCCCAAGGGTGGCCACACTCGCCTCGCGCAACAGATAACGATTCAGAATCGGCATGAAATCAGCCGTTCAGATGTTTGGCAATCAGACCATATTTCAAGCGGTCGCCAAATGCCCCGGCGCCTTCCGGCAACTTGAGGCGAACCTTGTAGCCACCACCCGGCGCTTCGGTCATGGCAGCACCCTCCAAGGTTTGCATATCGGCCAGTTGCTCGATGCGGTTGCCGTCGGGCAGCATGAAGGTGACCGAATCACCAACGGCCAACTTGTTCTTGATATCCACCTCGGCCCAATCGCCCTGCACCGAGGTGATCTCGCCTACGAACTGCTGCTCGCGGTGTTTGGAAACACCCTCGATGTAGTTCTGATATTCCTTGGTGTGATGCCGTTCAAAAAATCCGTCGGTATAACCGCGATGTGCGAGATTATCGAGTTCGGCAATCAGATTCGGGTCGAAGGGGCGACCGGCCACCGCATCATCGATCGCTTGGCGATAAACCTGCGCGGTTCGCGCCACGTAATAGTGCGATTTGGTCCGGCCCTCGATCTTGAGGCAATCCACACCGATTCGCGTCAGCGCCTGGACATGTTCCACCGCGCGCAAATCACGGGAGTTGAGGATATACGTGCCGTGCTCATCTTCTTCGATCGGCATCAGTTCGCCCGGTCGATTCGGCTCTTCAATGAAGTACACATCGTTGGCCTTGGGATGGCGGTTATCGCTTCCCGTCGGGCCGAATGCTTGCTCTGCACCCGAGAAATCGAAGCCTTCCATGGCCGTGGCACCACCCACGGCATCGAGCGGGATAATCGACGATTCCGCCGGGCGATAGACACCGGACAGATCTTCCGTCGCGGCCTCGGTTTTATATTCCCAGCGGCAGGCATTGGTGCAGGTGCCCTGATTCGGATCACGATGATTGAAGTAGCCGGAAAGCAGGCAGCGACCCGAATAGGCGATGCAAAGTGCGCCGTGAACGAATACTTCCAGCTCCATATCCGGGCAGCGATCACGAATCTCGCTGATCTCATCCAAAGAGAGTTCACGCGAGAGAATCACCCGCGAAATACCCGCGTTTTTCCAGAACTGCACCGTCGCCCAGTTGACGGTATTGGCCTGTACGGAAAGATGAATCGGCAGATCCGGCCACTGCTGACGCACCATCATGATCAGGCCGGGATCGGCCATGATGAACGCATCCGGCTGCATCTCGACCAGCGGTGTCATGTCCTTGATAAATGTTCTGAGCTTGGCGTTATGTGGCGACAGATTCACTGTCATGAAAAATTTCTTGCCCGCCGCATGCGCTTCATCAATGCCGATGCGCAGATTATCTTCAAGAAAATCATTGTTACGCACCCGCAGGCTATACCGAGGCAGCCCCGCATAAACGGCGTCGGCACCGTAGGCAAAGGCGTAACGCATCGATTTGAGCGTACCGGCAGGAGATAACAATTCAGGCGCTTTCATTCACATTGACTCAATAACACTTAACAAGACCGTATTGTAGCTTGTTGAGCCTGAACTACTCACACCCATTCGCCGTGATTTCTTTCTCAGGTTTTTCTGGTCGCTAGTGCACCGGTACCCGACCAAACAATTCATGCACTAGTTGAATAAATATTGTATAAGTCTAGTACAACTTAAAAATGATAGGAGTAATCCATGCTTGTTCGCCTTATCTACGTTTCCAGGCTCGCGCCTGATTTAGATTATCGTGCCATCAAGGATATTCTGGCCGCCTCGCAACGCAACAACAAACCTCGAGGCGTATCCGGTTTATTGATGTTCAATTCGGGATTTTTCCTGCAATGGCTTGAGGGTGAGCGCTTGGCCGTCAACGAGCGCTTTGCGCGGATCAGCCAAGACCCGCGGCACACCGCCCCCGTGTTGCTGGACTATCGGGAAGTCGTCAAACGCCAATTCGCGGACTGGAACATGGGTTATCTCGGTGAGGGATCAATCAACAAAGCCACTTTTTATGAATACAGCGGCACCGATACCTTTGATCCGTACACCTTGAGCGGCGACTCCGCAGCGGCCTTGATGCTGGCCTTCATTGACAACGTCCCGCTAATCAAATCGAACAATGGCTAATGGTTCCATGCACGAGAGTGCAATCAAACGAAGGCCGAATGATAAGCACTTACTACCCCGGAAAACCTGTTGTCATTGCCAGCGTCCCTTCACGTGGCGCAAGAAATGGGCACGGGATTGGCCCAACCTGAAATACTGTTCCGATCGGTGCCGCGCGCAAGCAAAATCCATTCAGCCTGATCGACACTAAAAAACATGCGCCAACTCATTGTCGTTCTGGGAGATCAACTCAACCGTAACAGCGCGGTTTTCAATGTCTTCGATCCTGACCAAGATGCAGTATTCATGGCCGAAGTGTCCGGAGAAGCCGCGCTCGTCTGGTCACACAAACAGCGGATTGCCCTGTTCTTCAGTGCCATGCGGCATTTTGCCGCGGCCCTGAGAAGCGAAGGTATAACGGTTCATTACGCCCAGATCGGTTCCCACTCTCATGGGGAATTAGCCGATGCCCTTGCCGCGGCCATCGTGGCGCATCGACCGCAGCAGGTCGTCTGGGTATCGGCCGGTGCCGAACGACTGAATCATGCAATGAAAGCCACTTGTGATAGTCATAAAGTGCCTTGGAAAATCTATCCAGACCGACATTTTATCGCCAGCGAAAACCAGTTTTCAGACTGGGCAAAGGGCCGCAAATCCTTGCGACTGGAGTATTGGTACCGCCAGCTTCGCCAGCAGACCGGTCTGTTGATGGATGATGACGAGCCCATCGGCGGCGCATGGAATTTCGATGTTCAGAATCGTGCAGCCTTTGATGCCCGCGGGCCTGGATTATTGCCCTCGCCTCTCGGCTTTCCAGCCGATGCCATTACTCAACAGGTCATCGAAACCATAGAGCGCCACTTTCCGGAGCACCCGGGCGCATTGGACGGGTTCGACTGGCCGGTCACGCCAGAGCAGGCCGAAGCCGCCCTCGCAGACTTCATCACCCATCGACTGCCCCTGTTCGGCCACTATCAGGACGCGATGTGGACGGATGAGCCCTGGCTATATCACAGCAGACTCTCAGCCGCGCTCAACCTCAAGCTCATCGATCCGGCTACCGTTTGCCATGCCGCAGAAGCGGCTTACCATCAGGGGCAAGCGCCATTGGCCGCTGTGGAGGGATTCATCCGGCAGATACTGGGCTGGCGGGAATATGTCCGCGGGCTTTATGCCCATTACGGCGATCAATGGCTCGACATGAATGCACTGGACGCCCGGCATGATTTGCCGGATTTTTTCTGGACGGGCGACACACCGGCCCACTGTCTGAGCCAGACAATCGGCCAGACTTTACGTACGGGTTACGCCCACCATATTCAACGGTTGATGGTCACCGGTCTGTATTGCCTGCTGGCAGGCGTTCGACCTCAGGCCGTGCACGAGTGGTATCTGGCCGTCCACGTCGACGCGGTGGAATGGGTTGAAATACCGAATGTGATCGGCATGAGCCAGTTCGCCGATGGCGGGATCATGGCATCCAAACCCTATATCGCCAGTGGCAGCTATATCGATCGGATGAGCAATTATTGCAAGCACTGCCCGTTCAATCCCAAGGAGGCGGTGGGTGCAAAGGCCTGCCCGTTTACGACCCTGTACTGGGCTTTTCTGGACCGACACGAAAAGCGCTTTGACCAGCACCCCCGTCTAGCCCTGCAGGTCAAGAACCTGCAACGCAAATCGGCGGAAGAACGTGCCCTCATCCGTGCCCAAGCCGCGCGTCATTTAGCCGATGTGACGCAAAAACCTCAGACATGACATCCGTCGACGTCGATTCAGCGCGCTGAAATACTCAGGCCACGACCAATGCCATAGTAAAGCCAATTATCTTCAGCCAAGCGCTTGGGATCATAGACATTGCGTCCATCGAAGATCAGCTTTTCCTTGAGCGCACTGGCCATCAAAGCGAAATCCGGCGCACGGAACGCCTTCCATTCTGTGCAGACAATCAGGGCATCTGCCCCTTTCAAGGCTGAGTCACGTGTTCCACACAAAAGCAGGTCATCTCGTTGGCCGAAGATACGCAGGGTTTCTTCCATGGCCTCCGGATCAAAAGCCTGGACTTTGGCACCGGCTGCCCACAAGGCGGCCATCACCTCGCGAGCCGGAGCGGCGCGCATGTCATCGGTGTTCGGCTTGAATGCCAAGCCCCACAATGCGAAGGTTTTGCCAGCCAACGCCTCCTGCCCGCCGTAATGGCGCACGATCAGATCGAATAATTTGACTTTCTGCCGGTCATTGACCGACTCGACCGCAGCGAGGAGTTCGGCGTTGTAGCCAACGTCACGGGCGGTGCGGTGCAGCGCCTGAACATCCTTGGGAAAGCAAGAGCCACCATAACCGCAGCCGGGGTAGATGAAGTGGTAACCGATACGTGGATCTGAACCGATCCCGATCCGCACCTGCTCGATGTCGGCCCCCAGGCGTTCCGCGAGATTAGCCAACTCATTCATGAAGCTGATCTTGGTTGCCAGCATGGCGTTCGCCGCATATTTCGTCAGTTCCGCCGAACGCAAATCCATCACGATCATTCGATCATGGTTGCGGTTGAACGGGGCGTACAGTTCGCGCATCCGCTTTTCACTCGCGGGGTTTGTGGTGCCGATGATGATCCGGTCCGGCTTCATGAAGTCATTGACCGCTGCACCTTCCTTGAGAAACTCAGGATTCGATACGACATCGAAATCGATGGACAAGCCACGTTCGGCCAGCGCCGTACTGATTTCCGCTCGGACTTTATCGCCTGTTCCGACCGGGACAGTGGATTTGTTGACGACGATCTTCGTCGCGGTCATCGCCTCACCGATCGTGCGCGCCACTGCGCGAACATATTGCAGATCGGCGGAACCATCCTCATCTGGCGGTGTGCCAACAGCAATGAACTGCACGTCACCAAATTCGACCGCCTCACGCGCACTGGTCGTGAAATGCAGACGCCCCTGATTGAAATTATCCCGCACGATGGTTTCGAGCCCCGGCTCAAAAATCGGGATAATCCCCTGCTTCAAGCGCTCGATCTTGCTTTCGTCGACATCAACACACAGAACGTCATGCCCAACTTCAGCCAGACACGCGCCCGTAACCAGCCCCACATACCCCGTGCCAAAAATCGTAATTTTCATCTATCAGCGTCTCTTTGTAATCTTTTGTCAGGCATCGTGTCCACTTGCCTGTTCTTCCGTCTGGCTTAAGTTATCCCGCACCAGACGAAACAGTTCGCGGAAATACCGGGGTGGTTTCTGCTCTGCCCGCTCCTTGGCGACCTGGCGCAACAACTGCCGCAAGGCCTGAATATCCACCTGGGGATGGCTTGAAATGAAATCCGTCACCGCAGCGGCATCATCCGACAATAAACGCTCACGCCAGCGCTCACTTTCGTGCTGCAAACGAATATTTTGTGGTGCATCGGGATCGATCCGGTTCAATTCGGCCTCAATGGCGACCACATCGTGCTGGCGCATGAGCTTGCCGATATATTGAAGATGGCGTTTGCGGGCGCCGTGTGCATGGATATTCCGCGATTCGCCAATAGCCGCCAGCAACGAATCGGACAGCGGGAAAGCCGCCAGTTGCGCATCGCTCAATGCGCAAAGTTCAGCGCCGAGATCGCGGGCGGCATGAGCCTCACGCTTGCGCTCGGTCTTGCTGGGCTCGAAGTCGGCATCTTCCGGCACATCTTGTTGATGTGCGTTCTGTTCAAGCGCTTTTTTAGCCGCGTAAAATCGACGATCACTCATAATGGGTACCTCAAAAAAACCGTCACGAGCATGTTCGAGTGCAAGGAGCCGCGGGCTTGCGCCAGCTGCGCATTCAGTGAGCAACGAGACATATCAAGAAGATAGGCGAGGCGCGGGCTTACGCCAGCTTCGCGTAAACGAGCACGCGACGCTGCAATCGGACAGCACAGTAGGTTTTTCGAGGTACCCATAAAAAGAATCCATGAAAATAACTCACTCCACTGTGACCGATTTGGCAAGATTGCGTGGCTGATCCACATCGGTACCTTTCAACACGGCGACATGATAAGCCAATAACTGCAGCGGCAAATTGAAAATGATCGGCGCGGATATCCTGCCGACGTTTGATGTGACCGGCAATACATGCAAGCGCTCTTCGGTTCGAAGACCAGATCGTTCATCCGCAAAAACGAACAACTCCGCGCCCCGTGCGGCGACTTCCGACATGTTCGATTTGAGTTTGTCGAGCAGGTCGTTCTGCGGGGCAATGGTGATCACCGGCATATTCTCGTCGATCAGGGCCAGCGGGCCGTGCTTGAGCTCACCCGCTGGATAACCTTCCGCATGTATATAGCTGATTTCTTTAAGCTTCAACGCACCTTCCAACGCAATAGGGAACATCACGCCACGCCCAAGGAAAAGGGCATGCTGCTTATCGACCAAGCGCTCGGCCAAGGCCATGATGGCCTCATCGTGTTGCAGCGCGGCAAGGGCCAGATTCGGGATTTTCTCAAGACCAGCCACGATGCGACGCTCGTCTTGCTCGCTCAAGATAGCCCTGATTCGCCCGATGGAAAGCATCAGCAGGGCCAGTGCCACCAGTTGGGTCGAAAAGGCCTTGGTTGAAGCGACCGAAATTTCAGGGCCGGCATGGGTCATCAATACGAGATCGGATTCACGTACCAAGGATGATTCCGGAGCATTGCAAATGGCCAGAATGGGCATTTGAGGACGGCGCACCCGCACCATGCGCAAAGCGGCCAAAGTGTCCGCTGTTTCACCGGACTGCGAGAGCATGACCAGCAACGTTCCCTCTTCCAGAACGGGATTACGGTAATGAAACTCAGAAGAGACCTCGACCGCGGCGGGTATCTGAAGAATATCTTCAAACCAGTACCGCGCCACCATGCCCGCGTGGTAACTCGTCCCGCAGGCGACAATCTGGATGCGTCTGATTGTTTTGAACACGGCCTCGGCATTCACGCCGAACGCGGCAGGCAGCACGCGCCCTTCACTGATTCGCCCCTCGAGTGTGTCGGCAATAGCGCGCGGCTGCTCGTGGATTTCCTTGAGCATGAAATGCTTGTAACCACCGCGCCCCGCGCTGTCTGCCCGCTGTGCCGACTCCACGATCGGACGCTCTACAGCCTGCCCCGTGCGATCAGTCACTTCGAGACGATCGCAGGAAAGAACCGCCCGGTCGCCTTCCTTTAGATAGATGAATCGTTGAGTTACCGGCAACAGAGCCAAGGCATCGGAGGCGGCAAACAGTTCACCGATCCCGACCCCGATAACCAGCGGGCTGCCTTGACGGGCCACGAAAATCCGGTTCGGCGCATCCTTGATCAGGATCGCAAGCGCAAAGGCACCGTGCAACCGATCAAGGGTCAGCTCAAAGGCCTTTTGCGGTGTGTGCCCCGCCACGAGGTAGTGATCGAGCAAATGGGCGACCACTTCGGTATCTGTATCCGAGCTGAATATCCGGCCTTCTGCCACCATCTGTTCACGCAAAACCGCATGGTTTTCGATGATGCCGTTATGCACCACAGCCACACGCTTTGAGGCGATATGCGGATGGGCATTGCGTTCGGCGGGTACACCGTGTGTTGCCCATCGCGTGTGCGCAATGCCTGAGAAACCGGGAAGCCCTTGCTCACCGATCTGGTCGCACAAGGCCTGAACCTTGCCTACGGCACGCGCCGAACTCAACCCACCGGCTGGATCAAGCACGGCAAGACCGGCGGAATCATACCCACGATATTCAAGACGGCGTAACCCTTCGATGAGGATAGGCCAAACCGGTCGTTGGGCAATGGCTGCCACAATTCCGCACATAGTCAGTTCCAGATAAAAGAATAATTGGGAAATAATGAATTACAGCGCACGCAACACCTGTTCGGCCTGGTGAATCGTTTCTTCGATATCCGCCTCTGTGTGCGCCTGCGAGACAAACCCGGCTTCATAGGCAGATGGTGCGAAATAAACGCCCGCGTCCAACATGCCGTGGAAGAACCGATTGAAGGCATCCGTATCACAGCGTGTTGCCGCAGCAAAACTCGTCACTGATTTTTCCTGCGTGAAAAACAGACCGAACATCCCGCCCGCTTGTTGCGTGATAACAGGCACACCCGCCGCCGCCGCGGCCTTGTTCAAACCCTCACACAGCATCGTTGTCTTGGCCGTCAGGCGCTCGTGAAACCCAGGTTCCTGCAGCAATTCGAGCGTGACGAGCCCGGCTGCCATCGCAACCGGGTTACCCGATAACGTACCCGCCTGATAAACCGGCCCGAGCGGTGAGATGTGCGACATGATCTCGCGCTTGCCGCCAAATGCCCCCACCGGCATGCCACCACCGATGATTTTGCCCAAAGTCGTCAGATCAGGCGTGATGTTGTACTTTGATTGAACCCCGCCCAGCGCGACGCGAAAGCCCGTCATCACTTCATCGAAAATCAGCACGGCGCCATACTCGTCGCATACGGCACGCAAACCTTCGAGGAAACCCGGCACGGGCGGGATGCAGTTCATGTTACCGGCCACCGGTTCGACAATGATCGCGGCAATGTCATCACCCATCTCGGCAAAAGTTTCCCGCACCTGCTCGATGTTGTTGTATTCGAGCGTGATCGTCAGCTCTGCCAGTGCCTTTGGCACACCGGGCGAACTCGGCACACCAAACGTGAGGGCGCCAGAACCGGCTTTGACCAGCAATGAATCGGAATGACCGTGATAATTGCCTTCGAATTTCACGATCCGATCCCGTCCGGTGAAGCCTCGGGCCAATCGAATGGCGCTCATGGTCGCCTCGGTACCGGACGAGGTCAGTCGCACCATCTCGATCGATGGCATGATTTCACAGATCTTGTCGGCCATATGGGTCTCGGCCACGGTCGGCGCACCGTAGGACAAGCCATTGAGCGCTGCGGCACGAACCGCTTCAATCACGGCAGGATGCGCATGCCCGAGGATCATCGGCCCCCACGAACCGACGTAATCAATATATCGCTTGTCGTTCTCGTCCCAGAAATAGGCACCCGCCGCCTTCTTGACAAACACGGGTGAACCGCCGACTGACCGGAAGGCACGTACCGGGGAATTGACCCCGCCGGGGATGTGCTTTTGGGCGGCAGTAAACAGGCTTTCGTTGCTCGACATACATACTCCTGAAGTTATTTTGGCCACAGTGCGCTTTGACTGCTGTATAGGGGCCATCGGATATTTTTTGGGTTAATCAGCTGATGGCCATAGCGTGGAAAAATCGCGGGCGGCTGCTTTAATATCGGTTGCAGAAAATACGGCAGAAATCACTGCCAGCATATCGGCACCCGCGCTGATCAATTCCGGTGCCGAATCTTTCGTGATACCACCGATGGCGCAGATCGGCACATTCAATTTCTGCTTGGCCTCAATCAATAACGCCATCGAGGCGACCGCGGCATCAGGCTTGGTTCTGCTGGGAAAAAATGCACCGAAGGCCACGTAATCCGCGCCCGCCTGCACTGCATCACCCGCCAGCTCAAGGGAGTTGTAGCACGATGCGCCAATGATGGCCTCGGCGCCCAATCGTGCTCGGGCCGCTTCGATCGCGCCATCCTCTCGTCCCAGGTGCACACCATCGGCGGCCACCGCCTCGGCCAGATCGAGATCATCATTGATCAGGAACAACACCTCGTGTTCGAGTGTCAGCGTACGAAGTGCCGAAGCCTCAGCCAGACGCCGTTCTGAGTCGTCGGACTTGTCGCGGTACTGAACGATGCGGGCGCCACCGGCAATCGCTTCAGCGACAACGCGCACGAGGGCATCTCGTTTGAATTGTACCGTATCGGTAATGACATAAAGGCCGTAGAGACGATGTCGCATGTTATGAGTTCCGGCTCATCAAGTTGACTTGCGTAGCTTCATGGCCAGCACGGCTGCACCTTTCAGTGCAAGCTCAGGATCGCTGACCACCCACACGGGGATTTGTTGCAGTAGCTCGGAGAAACGGCCTTTATCCAGGAATCCACGCATGAATTCCTGCTGCAAGAACGGCAGAATGTGTCCGGCGATGGCCCCGGCAACAAAAACGCCACCGAAGGGCAAGGATTTTAGTGCCAGATTACCCGCTTCGGCGCCATAAATACGGGCGAACAGTTGACAGGCCCGCACGCTGATGGCGTCGCTGCCCGCGACCGCTTGCTGCGTGATCAGGGCGCTGGGATCACTGACCTGTGCAAATTTTTCAACCATGTGCGGAGACTCCGGCGCTAAACCTTGATCGCGCACAAAGCCATATAAATGATAAAACCCCCGCCCACATAAAATACGTTCATAACTCACGTGTCCATTATGGTGGCGGCGCAAATACGCCCAAAGTTCGGATTCAAGCGCATTATTGGGGGCAAAATCGGCGTGACCGCCTTCGGTAGGCATGGGATGGTGTGTGACGCCATCATAATAAAACAATGCCTCGCCGAGGCCGGTGCCAGCGGCAATAACGGCGGCGTGTCCCGTCGTTTCCATCGCAGATGAATTGAGCGCAACACGGTACGCGGGTTTGCTGGCAATGGCCGCCGTGCCGCTCGCGACCAGATCATTGGCGAATACGACCGGAACGCCACCGAGTTGCTGTGAAATCGTTCGGCTGTCCATCTGCCAGGGCAGATTGGTTGCTTGAACTTTCTGGCTGCCCGGCTCGCCCGTCACCGGGCCGGCGATACCGAAGCCCGCTGCTGTAATTGCCCCCTTGACCAGGGCAGAACGCTCGACTTCGGCCAAAAAATCAGCGAGCAATTTGTCGAATCGATCGGCGATAGCGCTCTCGAAGCGTTTCTGGAAAAGAATGCGCCCACGCTCTTCCTCGAACAACGCCAATAGCGTCTTGGTGCCACCAATATCGCCAGCTAAAATCATCAGTTAACCTCCACAGCGCCAACTTCCGGAGCATCCGCCATACCCAACAATGTTTCAAGCGCTTCGGTGACATAGTAAGCCACCTGATGCGGCGGCAGCTGATAAAACGCGCTCCAGGCCTGGTCACGCACTTCGTCGTAACGGGCATGTTCACCCTGCTGACCACGACACCAGGCCAATCGGACCGCATGACCAATCAGCACATCGATAATCAGGGCATCTTGCAATTTCAGCCCGGGATTTTTCTGCGTCACCAGCATCAGTGCCTCAAGAGCCTCAATCACAAGATGACGGTATTCCGGTGCAGCAATGCGATTGAGAATATGCTCTACAGTCAGGGCGAAATTCTTTTCTCCGGCAGTGGACTGACTGCGGAACAATGCGCTGTCCAAGGTGTTGCGCGGGTTGTAGCGATCCCCGATGATCAACGCCGGCGTATGCGCCAACAATGCCCATACGCCACTGTAGAAGGTGTCCGGCAGGCGCCCGATCGCTCCCTCGACCATACGCCATTGCAGCCAGTCGGCTGCCGTCGATTTGGGGTCATCCTTGGCTTGAAATGTCAGACCATCGAAACGGACGGAACCACCGGCCAGACGGATTGATTCCAGCCGCGAAGTGCCCCCTTGCCAGGTCAGCGCGGCACGCAATTCCCGACTGATGACACTCGGTGGTTGCTCCATCAACCAATCAAACGCCGTGCTCGGCGCCATGTTCTTTTCCCGCGCGGTCAAGCCAATCAATGTTTGCAATAGTGGACCGATCCGCAGGGTAATCACATTGTCGAATAAATCCGGTTCTGCTCGAATTCGACCACCCAGATGAACGATCAACTCCTGAGTGAGAATACGTTCGCGTGGATCATCGCCACAGAACTTGCGGATACGTTTTAGAATCTCAAGATTGGGTATCGGTTCTGAAATCAAAGCCTTACTGGTATAGGAACGCCCAACCGCCAATCTTTTCTGCCGAACCAGCAGATCCATCAATGACACGTCGAGATAGGCATCAACCTTATCCAGCAATTCGGCACTTCTACGCATCGCGCCCCAGGCACGCAGCTGCTGCGCCAGACGGAACACATCCTCGACCAGATCACGCAGTAGCCAGGAACCCCCGGACTGATCCGGGATCGCGACATCCAGATTCGCATGCCGACTGGCGAGCACCTGGGCGATTTTCATGCGTTCATCCGGTGAGGCGAGTATACGCAGCAGCTCGACCAGCCGGGCATCGGAATCGTCCGGCGTCCAGCTTGGAGGTTCATTTTCGTGTGTTTCGGCCATGACTTTAGGATCGAGGTCGCGTGTTTGAGCACGAACAGACCACTGCTCGATTTTCCCGGGCAAGCGAATGCGATGACTGCGTGAGACAAGAGCTTCAACCCGGTCGAGATGCACCGGCACCCCGAAGATCTCGCCACGCATGACCTCATCCCGGAGGAAACTTAGCAACACACCGAAATCCGGTGACTTGAGCATCCACTCACTGATCATGATGGTCAGAATGGGTCTGCCCGGTTGTTGCCAGAATTGATGCAGATACTGAATGGTTGAACGCAGCTCCTGCACAAGGATGGCTAAATCCTGGGTCAAGTAAAATTTATCGGTATCAAAGAGTTGCGGAACAATGAGCCATTGATGCCCTTCGATTTCATAGACTTTGGCCGTGCTCAAAGCCAGAATCCGCCGACGCGGGCGACCACTTAAGCCCAAGCGCTCGTTCGCACCCAGATCGACGAGATTTTCAATCAGCGAACGAACCGATCCGATCCGTACCCTCGATTCGCCCAGAAGCGCATGCCGATCAGAACCCATTTCTATCAAAGCCGCATCGACAGCAGGCGTTTCGGCGATCAGGGCAACTGAAACGGCCCGGGTCGTTTCCGGACCGCGTAATTGATGCCGACGATTGATGGGATCAAGATCACTCACATCAATCGCCCCGCAGAGCAGCAAACGGCCAAGCACCCAGAGACTCTGAGCCCAAACGAGCGGTTGGTTGTCATTGGGTGAACGGTCAGTCGAGCCGGGATTGCGTCGCTCTTCCTCGATATCTTCGGGCAAAACAAAATACAGTTCAGGTAGAAGCCAGAGGCCATCGTGCTCGACTGCGGCACGCATCAGTTGCCGGTTTGTGGCCTCTGCGGCTTCATGGTTGCCGGCGAACAGATGGTTGATGAGTTGGTAGGTGAAAAACAGTGGCCATTCGGATTCGATGCCGGCGAACGTTTCGAGTTCCGCGGGTTCGTAATGCAGCTTCTGCTCATCTTCCAGCACGGTCTGATGACCATCGCGCAAAAAGCGTTTACAGCCGAACCGGCCCGTCAGTTTCTGGCGAATGGCTGTATCGACGGCTTCCGCCTTCTGCCGATCACGCACGGCGAATGCGGGAAAACCCACGATCGATAACAGCGCCGCATCGACTTCTTTGGAACCGGATTCACGCGGCAAAATTGCATTGAGCGTCATTTCGGTCCGGGCGATGTCGTCCGCAAGCACAAACACCCGGCTGTGGTCATCGCCATCACCGCCGAACAGATCGAACCCGTTCACCGCTTCAAGCGCGGCCAGCACCATGCCGAGCGAACTGGCATTCAATTCACGCTGGCCGTGATTGATCTTGTTCCCCCGCTCCCAGATGCCGAAGTCCGGTGTGGCGTAGGCACGAGACAAGTACCAGACCAGATTCTGGATGAAATCAACTTCATCGTGTGTCGCGATGATTTTCAGTCCACTGAGCGTCATTTGCACCAACATCAACACGAACAACGATGTCGCATCCAGTTGCAGGTGCCCCCAGGCATCATCACCCACCACGGCCAATCCGGTGGCGGTATCGTATTTCGCATGGAGCGCATCGGTGGGTCGCTGGCGCAATTTGAACCGTTCGACCCGATCGGACTGCCGCATCATCGCAAGCAATAAACCGCGCATGTTTTTGACGGTGGCCTGTTCCAGCTCATAGGCACGGGCATCGGCGCTATCGACGCGACGATAGGCAATGCCCAACCCCCAGGCGGCCAGAATGCTGTACACGTTATCCCGCACCCAGGCATCGGTGTAATCGCCATGCGCATTGACCGCCGTGCTGGCTGGCAACAGCCCGCTGATCGGGTGCTGACGGTTCAGGATGTTGATGCGGACTTCTTCGAATAACGCATTCAGATACGCAATTCGATCTGCCGGGTGCACGGTCTGCTTCATGAGGAATACCTAGTGTACTGTTTCGTTCTTGGATGTGCTTTCAGCGAGTCGCTGGCCGATTAGATGCAAGGCGCGCTCGCGCCGCAAGGGCCACCCCCCTTGCAAGCGGGCGCAACGCTAACGCGGGCTTACGCCTGCTTCGCATTGAGCTGACGAAGTCCGCAGATGATCGGCCAGCGGCTCGCCCGAAGGGAGCCCTCCGAATGCGCCATGACGGCGTTGCCGTGCTTGCCAAGGGTTTGGCCATTGCCTGCGCACGGCGCCTTGTCCTGACGCATTCGGAGGGCTCTGAATGTACCTCCAAGAGCGAAACAGTACACTAGTGCCGTGTGGAATCAGGTGGACTAACCGAGTCATCTAGCAATAATTGCTCCACATCGACCGCATCAAACCGATAGTTAGCGCCACAAAATTCGCAACGCACCGCCACATAACCCTTCTCGTCGCCATCCCGCTGTGCGGCGTTCAACTCTTCTCGGCCCAATGAGCGGAGCATGGCACCGACACCCGCGCGTGAGCAACCACAAAAGAAGCGAACATCCGACAGTTGGGTCAACACCAGCGCGTCCTGGTGAAACAGACGATGGAGGATGGTCGGCATGGCCGTGGATTGAAATTCCGTGCGGCCTTGGGGCGTCAGCAAGGTATCGACCATGATCGACAAGTGATCAAAATCCGCATCAGCGGCAGAAGCACGCACCATCGGGGTGCCACCCTCGCCCGGCACTTGCTGGATGAGGAGCCCCACGGCACGTTCGGAATCGGCACTGAGCACAAGACGCGTCGGCAACTGCTCCGATTGCCTGAAATAACCTTCCAGTGCTTCGGCGATCTGTGTGCCTTCTATCGGCACCAGAGATTGGTAACGCACGCCTTCATCCGGTTCGATGGTCAACGCGAGCTGACCTGCCCCGAACAGCGTCTGAATGGATTGATCCAACACGTCGCCCACCAGCGATTCGGACCACTGTGCCGTCACGCGGTAACTCAGATCCGAACGCGCCTGCACAACCAGCAGGGAAACGGGCCCTTCACCGCGGAATTGCAGAATCAGGCGGCCATCGAACTTCAAGGTAGCGACCATCGTCATGGCGGCAGCGACACATTGGCCCAGCAACTGTGCCACCGCAGGGGGATATTCATGGTGTTCGCCAGCCGTCCGCCAGCTCGTATCGAGGCTGACCGCAACACCCCGGACCTTGCCGCTGGCAAGACCGAAGCGGTAAAGCTGGTCGGCCGTCAGTATCGAACGCTCAGGCAGAGACTCACTCATGAAGAACCCTCCGAAGGACCAAGCCGCGCTTTGAGCACCTCATTGAGCTGCTGTGGATTCGCCTTGCCTTGGGCAGCTTTCATCACCTGGCCGACGAAGAAGCCGAACAGTTTGTCCTTGCCACTGCGGTATTCGGCCACTTTGTCCGGATTGGCGGCCAGAATGCCATCAACCATGGCTTCGATCGCCGAGCTGTCGGTAATCTGCTTCAAGCCCCGTGTGTCGATAATCGAATCGGCATCGCCCTCGCCCGCCCACATGGCATCGAATACTTCCTTGGCGAGCTTGTTCGACAAGGTATTGTCCGCCACGCGCAACAAGAGCCCGGCCAATGCATCGGACGTTACCGGGCTCTGTTCGATCCCAAGGTTCGCTTTATTGAGCTGGGCGGCCAAAGCGCCGGTCACCCAGTTGGCGCAGAGTTTGGCATCGGCGGCCGAACCCATGGCATTCAGGGTCTGCTCGAAGTACGTCGCAATCGCCCGCGCGCTGGTGAGCACACCGGCATCATAGGGTGAAAGACCATATTCGCTTTGGTACCGGGCGGCCTTGGCATCCGGCAGTTCCGGCAGGCTGGCTTTCCATTCGGCCAACAGCGCCTGATCGATCACGACGGGCAGCAAGTCCGGATCGGGGAAGTAGCGGTAATCGTCCGCCGCTTCCTTGGTGCGCATCATGCGGGTCTCATCCTTGTCCGGATCGTACAGCCGTGTTTGCTGCTGCACCGTACCGCCATCCTCGATCAGTTCAATCTGACGGGTGATCTCGTAATCGATCGCCCGTTCGAGGAAACGGAAGGAGTTCACATTCTTGATTTCCGTGCGCGTACCCAGCTTCGTTTCACCTTTCGGACGCACGGAGACATTGGCATCCACGCGGAACGAACCTTCCTGCATGTTGCCATCGCAAATACCGAGATATTGCACAATCGCATGAACCTTGCGGGCATAGGCCACCGCTTCGGCGGCCGAACGCATTTCCGGCTCGGAGACGATTTCGATCAATGGCGTGCCCGCACGATTCAAGTCGATACCGGTCATGCCCGCAAAATCCTCATGCAGACTCTTGCCCGCATCTTCTTCAAGATGCGCGCGGGTGAGATTGATCGTTTTGTTGACGGCTTTTTCGCCCTCACCGGTCGTGATTGTGACCGAACCGCCGCTGACAATCGGTTGTGCGAGCTGGCTGATCTGATACCCCTTGGGCAAATCCGGGTAGAAATAATTCTTGCGATCAAACGTCGACACCGGCGCCACATGCGCACTGATCGCCAAGCCGAACAACGCGGCCATGTGCACCGCTTCGGCATTCAGCACGGGTAATACGCCCGGCAAGCCCAGATCAACCGCACAGGCCTGCACATTCGGCTCGGCACCGAAGGCGGTCGAGGCGCCGGAAAATATTTTCGATTTCGTGGCCAGTTGCGCGTGAATCTCAAGCCCGATGACGACTTCCCATCCGTTCATGCTGCTCATGCTGCGCCCTCCCGATAGGCGGCAGGAATCTGTTGATGCCAATCCGTCCGTTGCTGATACTGATGCGCCACGGCCAGCAATCGCCCTTCGGTGAAAGGAGATCCGATCAACTGCATGCCGACAGGGCGGCTGCCGGAAAATCCGACGGGTACAGACATGCCCGGCAGGCCAGCCAGATTGACTGGGATGGTGTAGATATCTTCGAGGTACATGGTAGCCGGATCGCTCATGTGCGCGCCCAGATCGAACGCCACCGTGGGCGCAACCGGGCCTGCAATCACGTCACAGTCCCTGAATGCAGCCTCAAAGTTGGCTGCAATCTGCCGCCGTGCTTTTTGTGCACGGCCATAAAACGCATCGTAATAACCGGCGGATAGCGCATAGGTGCCAATCAGGATGCGCCGCTGCACTTCTTCGCCAAAACCTTCCGAACGGCTGCGTTCATAGAGGTCATTGAGATCACGTGGCTCGGCACAACGGTACCCAAAACGCACGCCATCGAAACGCGAGAGGTTGGAAGACGCTTCTGCGGGGGCGATCAGGTAATAAGCAGCCAGCGCCAGTTCGGCATCCGGCAGGTCGATATCAACCCGTTGCGCGCCCATGGATTCAAGCTCGGCAATCGCAGTCTCGATGCGTGCCGCGACGACCGAATCCAGGCCGGCGGTAAACCACTGACGCGGCACACCCACACGCAAACCGGCCAGCGGTTGATCGAGCTCGGTCACATAATCCGGCACGGGCTGATTCGCCGAAGTGGAGTCGCGCGGATCATGCCCCGCCATGGCTTGCAGCATCAGCGCGCAATCTTCGGCAGAACCGGCAAGCACACCGCCTTGATCCAGACTTGAGGCATAAGCAATCATCCCAAAGCGAGAAACTCGACCATAGGTTGGCTTGATGCCGGTGATGCCGCAATACGCGGCCGGCTGACGAATGGAACCGCCTGTATCCGTTCCCGTCGCCACAGGAACCAGCCGCGCGGCGACGGCCGCGGCAGAACCCCCGGAAGACCCACCCGGCACGGCCGCATGATCCCAGGGATTTTTCACCGCACCGAAAGCCGAATTTTCATTGGATGAGCCCATGGCGAACTCGTCCATATTTGTCTTGCCCAACAGAACGGCACCGGCGGCATTGAGTTTCTGGTGAACAGTCGCGTCGTAAGGGGCGACCCAATCACCCAGCATTTTGGAGGCACAGGTCGTGCGCACGCCAGCGGTACAGAAAATATCCTTGTGGGCATAAGGAATACCCAGCAAAGGTGCGCGCTCACCCGCGGCCAACCGTTGATCGGCCTCGTCCGCCGCAGCCAGTGCGCGTTCAGGTGTCTTGGTGATGAAGGCATTGAGCGCGCCATCAAAACGACTCACCCGATCAAGATAGTACTGAGTCAGTTCACGGGCAGAAAAAATACCGGAATCCAGACCGGCCCGGAGATGACTCAACGATTGCAAATAATCAGACACAATGTATTTCTCATTCAAAAATATTGAACATCAAGAGCGCGTCGGGCTCACGGCACCGAGGCGAAGGAGGCTCACAGCGAAACGGCATCACCGTTTCACATTACGCAATGATCTTATTCAATGACCTTGGGCACCAGGAACAATCCCTGTTCGGTGGCAGGCGCTCCTTTCAGAAGAATGTCGCGCTGATTGGTTTCGCTTACGACATCCGCACGCAACGGCTGCTGCTGATCCAGCGGATGGGCCATGGGGGCCAGGTCATCCAGGCGACCGTCCTTGAGTTGCTCTGCGAACGCCAAGATGGCGTTGAGGTCTTGCACCAATGCAGGGATTTTCGACTCTTCAAGTGCGATGCGAGATAAATGCGCAACGTGTTTCAGTTGCGATGGGTTCAGCGACATATCAATTTCCTGTGGCTTTAACGATCATCGGGACATGCGCCAGAAAACAGGCTGGACACACGTGCGATTACCGGATGATTTTAACCTGTTTTGGCTGCAAGACGGCAGATGATCCCACGCATTTATGGAAATACGCCTCGGGACAGAACCAGATCA
>NZ_JAQTTX010000028.1:30791-33916 GCF_028710545.1 Halothiobacillus sp.
GGGACATGCGCCAGAAAACAGGCTGGACACACGTGCGATTACCGGATGATTTTAACCTGTTTTGGCTGCAAGACGGCAGATGATCCCACGCATTTATGGAAATACGCCTCGGGACAGAACCAGATCATGCTTTAAGGAACCAAACAAAGACCAGTCCCGGCAAATCAAGCACAAAATTGGCGCAAATAACCGCATGATGGCTTGCTGGAAAATACACAGATTGGTATTGTGTTGCCTCTTTTTACACGGATGTCATGCAGGCGAAACAGTTTCAAAAACCGACAAGGGTCCAGTCGATTATTTCACGCCATTTTTCATGGGCGAAAACATTTAATAATCAACTCCTTGAACAATAATGAACCGCCCATTACTCCGACCTCATTAATACAGTTATACCGGTATATTTTATGTTCAAACGTTTCCGCGGCATCTTCTCAACTGATCTCTCCATCGATCTGGGTACGGCCAATACCCTGATTTACGTCAGCGGTCGCGGAATCGTACTGGATGAACCTTCGGTCGTCGCCCTGAGAAACGAAGGAGGCCAAACCGCCATTCAGGCGTACGGTATTGAAGCGAAACAAATGGTCGGACGCACCCCGAAATCCATTCAGGCCGTGCGTCCACTGCGCGATGGCGTAATCGCGGACTTCCACGTTACCGAAAAAATGCTCCAGCACTTCATCAAGAAGGTGCACTCCAGTCATTGGTTCCGCCCCAGCCCACGCGTTCTGGTCTGTGTACCCGTCGGGGCAACCCAGGTTGAACGCCGTGCCATTCGGGAATCGGTTTTGAGCGCCGGAGCCCGCAAGGCGTACATCATTGAAGAACCAATGGCCGCGGCCATTGGTGCCGGCATCAACGTGGATGAGCCACGAGGCTCGATGGTGGTCGACATCGGCGGTGGTACCTCGGAAGTCGGGGTGATTTCACTCGACGGCATTGTCTACTCCTCTTCGGTGCGCATTGGTGGCGACAAATTCGACGAAAGCATCATCGCGTTCGTGCGCCGGCACTATGGCATCCTGATCGGTGAAGCCACCGCCGAGCGAATCAAGAAAGAAATCGGTTCAGCCTATCCTGGCAAGGAACTGCTTGAAATCGACGTCAAGGGGCGCAATCTGGCCGAGGGTGTACCGCGCAGCTTTACGCTGAACAGCAATGAAATCCTCGAAGCGCTGAATGAACCCCTCTACGGCATCGTTCAGGCCGTGCGCACCGCACTGGAACAAACACCACCTGAACTCGGTTCGGATATCGCCGAACGCGGCATCGTGCTCACCGGTGGCGGCGCCCTGCTTCGCGATATCGACAAACTGATCCGTGAAGAAACCGGCCTGCCCGTCGTGATTGCCGATGATCCGCTCACTTGCGTTGCACGGGGCGGCGGCAAGGTACTCGAACTCATCGATCAGCGCCACAGCTCGCTGTTTGCCGCTGAATAACGCCCAAGACCATTCGTGACCTTATTCGAGTCACATCGCCCCGGCATTACCAAGCTTTTGGTCCTGGTGTTGCTGTCCGTGTTTCTGATGGCGCTGGATCGAGCGGGCAGCTCATGGGTTAAACAGCTTAATAGCGGTATCGGCAGCCTGACCGATGGCATTGCCCGAATTGTGCATGCGCCCGCTGCCTGGGGAGCAAATCTTTCTCTATTTCTTGAAAACAAAACAGAACAGGTCAAAAGGATACGCGCGCTCGAAGAGGAGAACCTCCTGCTCAAGGGGCAAATGCAGCAGTTTTTTGATCTACAGAAACAACTGAACGAGCTCAGAAAACTACTGCATGGCCAGAGCACGGAAGTACCCAACGTTTTGCTGGCTCGTTTGATCGCCGTTAACGACAACCCCGAACAGCGAACATTCACGATCAACCGCGGTATCCGTGATGGCGTAAAACCGGGCCAGCCCGTCATTGACGGCCAAGGTATCGTGGGTCAGATTCTCCGCAGCTCATTGACCGGCGCCGTTGTCCTGAAAATTGACTCGCGCCACTATGCCCTATCCGTTGCTATCGGCGATACCGGCTTCGTTGGCATTGTCAAGGGAACCGATACGCGCGACACCCTGACCATGAGTCGCATTCCGGAACGCTTCAATGTAAAAGTCGGCGATCTGCTGACCACTTCGGGCCTGGACGGCGTATTTCCCCAAGGTTATCCCGTTGCACGGGTCACCCAGGTGCAGGATGAACGCAGTCAGGCTTTCGTCAACATTACGGCCCGACCCGTTGCCGATCTTGATCGTATCAGCCAGGTGTTGGTCCTGACCGATCCACCGGATGCCCCACCGCCGCCCGATAGGAAGGCAGAGCAGGCTTCTGTGGTGTCAATTCCTTCGCAGCGTCTGATTGAATCGACTCAAGATATTGCGCCTCGTGCGCCAGACTTTCTTGCGCCAAGCTTCAGCGCACCCCCGGCGACTCAGTCACAGCCCGGCCAGGAGAAGCCGCATGCGCAGTAACTGGGTGATGATCCCGCTCAGCCTGCTGGTGGCGTTGATCCTGACGATTGAGCCCAGCGTGCCACTGTACCAGCACTACGCGCCCCAGTGGCTGCTGCTGACTGTTCTGTACTGGTGTATCCGTGAACCCAATTCGGTCGGGCTGGGCGTCGCCTGGTTATCTGGACTGGTTCTTGATGTCGCAAGTGTAGGATTACTTGGGGCGAATGCACTTCTGTTCACTCTGAGTGCCGCCGTGGTTCTGGGTTTGAGGCAAATACTTTTCCTTACCGGCCCAGTCCAGCAGGCACTGTTCATAGCTGGATTAAGCACGGTTTACTTGCTGTTTTCGCTCTGGATGCAGGGGGGAATTTCCGAACCGAACATGCTTTTGCATAATCTGGTGCGCGTAGTGAGCAATCTCGTTGCCTGGCCATTTATCTTGATGGTTTTTCACCTGTTCCGCAGGCGATATTGATCAGCGCTTCCCTAAGGAACCTCTGATTGAATCGAAAATACTGGGCGGCTGACGTTCAACGTGATTTTTTTCGCTTGATGAGCCGGTTTTGGCTGAAAATCTCCCCAAATTTCAGCATTTCGACGGTTTTTGGGCAGATTTTCCCTGTGTTCATGCCGCCAGTCTCCCGCGCAGCAAGTAAAGATTTGCCAGTACCATCAGGCTCA
>NZ_JAQTTX010000029.1 GCF_028710545.1 Halothiobacillus sp.
AAACCAGCAAACCCGCGACAAAATGCGCCCGTTCGCAAGATTCGCAGCATTCGCACGGCACGATTCGCAAAACATTCGCAGAAGTGGCAGAGGGTGTCGGTGTTGCCGACAGCCCGCCAGCACCAACGAGGAAGGAACTGCTGGCGGAAGTGGAAAGGTACTGCCGGGCCAACACGAGCACGGCAGAGCAATACCAGAACTGGATCGAGTATTTCACGGAGCTGGCGGAACAGCACCCAAATGTGTGTTGGCTCTGTGTCACTGAAAAGCCGGTATGGCAAGCGGGTACAGGGTAACTATCGTTATTGGCAAAAGTTCAACGAAGCCCGGCCGTGTGTCGGGTTTTTTATTGCCTCATTTGAAATAAGGGTGCGTCGAATCACAGCAACCATGCGACCAGGCGGGGGGTGTTAAAACCTCCACGACACCGGAATAACCGAACGACCCTTGCTCTCGAATTTTTACGCCTGCGAAATTAAAAAATTGGGTTTGGCATTTTTCCGGCAATGGTGCAAAAAAAATGGTTGGTAACTTTGTTGGTAACTTTTCAAATCGCAGCACGAAACCCGCATTAAACCTTGTGATGTGATGGAGCTTAGCTCGATGATTTTAGAACGTCCCACAAGGTTCTAAAATAATAACAAAACCCGCATTAAACCTAGGTTTGCGGGTTTTTTTATGCGCGTAGTGTTTCAAGTCCTCTCATTTAAGCTGGTCTGTCCGTCTTTCTCGCAGCCGCATGACGTTGCCCCATTCTTGCTGAAGTTATCCACTATCCTCGCACCGCCGCCGCTGGGTGTCGCGTATATCGTTGCCGGCGTGCAGAGGTTCCCTAGCGATCGACAACCCTGGCTTGTCTCAGGTGTAGTAGAAAATACCATCCGTCTCATTGCTCTCGGCAAGAAGAACTGGTTGATCGCTGGTGGTGAAAGGGCAGGCAAACGAGCTGCAGCAATTCATAATCTGTTTGCCACTGCCAAGCTCAATGGAATTGAACCGGCGGCATGGCTAAAAGACACCCTGGAAAAATTATCCATCCGGCCAAACAGTCGCATCGTCGAATTGCTCCCGGTCAACCCGCCTGCAAAAATTGCCTGAGTTTTACAGGTGGGACGGCTGGACGCTTAGTGCGGCTGCAAAGCCGGTAAATAATAGTCGATGAAAGTTCGATACGGAGAAGAAATGGCGAATCACTCTGACCCCGAGTCATGCGATATACATCGTGAGGTGTATGTCGAAGCGTTGACAGTGGAAACCGACAGGCCAGCCATTGAGCCGCGAAATCAGGAATCTGGGATGCCGACGCTGTTAAGCGAAGCGGAAGGCAACATGATGCACGACGATAATCGCAAGTCGTGCGTTGATCCCACGCGGTCGTAGACCCTGTGCATGTCGGGAAGTTATTTACACGGAAGCAGCGAGATCTCATTGGTGTCCGATGCAGGATGGTCGGACAGGGCTGGGAAGGTTAAAGACCGTAAGCCAGCCATTTACGCCGATGAGAAGTCGGATACGCCCATAGTACCGAAGAAATTGCTGAACAAAGGGGATAACCCGGCGGAGGCGATGGAGGGAAGGGGTGTAGCCAAAGGAAATACCGACGAATTCCCCGTGTCCCGGACTCAGAGTCGGAAACATGACACGTCGACGGGATTGGAAGGTATACGTGAAATTGCACGACGGGAACGGAAGCTGAAGTTCACGGCACTACTACACCATGTCACACCGTCATTGTTGGTGGAGAGCTTTTACGCACTTCGCAAACAAGCGGCGGCTGGCGTGGATGGTGTGACGTGGTACGAATATGAGAAATTACTCTACGGACGAGTGCATGAGTTGCATCGGGAAATTCACACTGGTGCCTATCGTGCGCAGCCGTCACGGCGAGTATACATACCGAAAGCAGATGGTAAATTACGTCCGCTTGGTATTGCAGCGTTGGAAGATAAGATAGTGCAACAGGCCATCACAACGGTTCTGAGTGCGATCTATGAACAAGACTTCCTTGGTTTCTCATATGGTTTTCGCCAGGGACGAGGGCAACATGATGCACTAGATGCGCTATCGGAAGGGATTGAAGGACGAAAAGTAAACTGGATTCTGGATGCAGACATTCGCGCATTCTTCGATGAAATCGATCACGAGTGGATGTTGAGATTTTTGGAACACAGGGTTGCTGATCGGCGTGTCATTCGATTGATTCGAAACTGGCTGAAGGCGGGTGTTGTCGAGGATGGAAGCCGTAAGGCATCTGTTCGAGGAACACCACAAGGTGCTGTGATTTCGCCCTTGCTGGCGAACATTTACCTGCACTATGCCTTTGACTTGTGGGCGCATCAATGGCGACAGAGGCGTGCCAGTGGTGATGTCATTGTTGTTCGTTATGCGGATGACAGTGTTATGGGGTTTCAGTATGAAGGTGAAGCACGGCGATTCCTGGCAGCATTGCAAGAACGTCTTGCCAAATTCAAGTTGGAGCTTCACCCGGATAAAACGCGGCTGATCCGTTTTGGTAGATATGCCGCGCAACAATGCCGGGAGCGAGGGATGGGTAAGCCGGAAACGTTCGACTTTCTCGGCTTTACGCACTGTTGTGGTCAGCATCGCCGTGGCTTCAAGATCGTCCGGCTGACGATCAAGAAGCGGATGCGTGCCACTTTGTCAGTCATTCGCGAGACGTTGATGAGACGGCGACATGAGCCAGTCCCGATTGTTGGACGCTGGATTGGTCGCGTGGTAAGGGGATATTTCAATTACTACGCAGTACCGGGCAACATGCATCGATTGTCGGGGTTTGTGAGCGAAGTGTGTCGCGCGTGGCGTCATGCACTTCTGCGACGAAGCCAGCGGCATCGGTTGCAGTGGGATCGATTCAATCGTCTGACGAAGAAGTATTTGCCACCATGTCGCGTAGTTCATCCACTACCGTCGGAGCGATTTCACGTCAGAACCTAAGGCAGGAGCCGTATGCGGTAATGCTGCAAGTACGGATCTGTGCGGGGGCGGGAGGTAACTCCCGTCCCTACCGCGACCGAATTTGGGAGGATACGGTTATAGAATTTACGCCTATGGCGTTGATGGATGCCTAAATCGAGGAAATGCAAGTCGTTGAGAAGGCTGCAAAGTTTGAGCGTAGCTCGGTTATTGGATTGAAGTCGGAGTGTCATGCCGCATGGCTATGGCTTTCTCAATCACTTCGATAGGACACTTGAAACTGAGGCGCTTTGGCGGACGCAAGTTCCTTTCGCCTTCAAATGCCCCGGTATCAGCCGGAGCACATTCCACCGGGGAAAGGGAGTGTCAAAGACGTAAGGCTGCTAGGCGGATTTGAACAAAACCCGTTCAATACGGGGTGCATAACGACCGCTGCGAGAAAGACCATTTTGTTGACGAGCGATGAACAGCAGCACAGCGGTGAAACTCACCACTGCGCCGCCTATGGAGCCAGCGTCGGAGGCAAAGAGTGATTGACCTGCCACGGCCCCCAGAATCAGACCCAACAGCGGTAGAAAATACATGAGCATAGAAGCCTGAACCAAGGCGCTAGCAGGCAGCAGCAATCGAACGTGATCACCAACCTGTACCGGCAGGTCGGTTTGTACACGCACCTTGTGCTGCCGTCGATTCAGTGCTTTCTGCATGATTCCCACACCGCATCCGCCGCGGGAAGAGCAGGACTGGCAGCCGCTTTGGCGCTGGGTTTCAACCCATACCCCATCTGCGGTAACAGCAACGACAACACCTTCTTCCTGAATATCGGCGGTATCTGATCCGCTCGACGCCAAACCAGCCAGACGATGTTCTGCATAGGGGACGGAACCGATGGTCGGTTGGTTCAGGAGCGAGGGATCATGAGGTTGACGGTTCATCAGCGTGCTTCCTGATTCGGGGTCTGCATCGGGTTTCGTTCCCCGCGCTCGGTGTTGGCATCCTTCGCGAGCACGGTGTGTTTGCAAATCTGCTCGACCGCTGCCATGGGCAAGTCTCCTATGACGGTCAGACGAACCGGGCCGACCTGCCGTACGGCGATGTTCATGCCGTATTTGGCGGCATCGGGATCGAGCGCCTTGGGTTGAGGCATGTCTTCTACAAAGACCGAAGCGGTCGATAGACCATCGGTCACCACCATGTGTTCAAAGCGATGTCCGGTAACCGGGTTGATGCGCCAGACCCGACTTTTGGTTGTATAGCCCGGCAAATCCGGAGACACAATCCACCCCTGTTCAGGTTGTAGTGGCTCAGCAGGTTGGGACTGCCCTCGCTCAACAACCTTATAGCCTGGAGGAATGGTTTGGGGCGTGTCCATCGGGATGTCCGGCCAATCTTGCGAAGGTGTGGTATCTCCCTGTGGGCGGAAATGGATTTCGGTGAAGAAGTCATGTTCGATCGGCCGCCCCTGATCGTTGTAGATGCTCATGCGCAGCAGCAGGCGCGACTCATTATCGATGCACAGTTTGTAGCCATAACGAAATTGATCTCGCGGCACAAGTCCAACCAGATGGCAGGCATGGTCGGCTACGCGGGATAGGCCCAGATTGACGATGTGGTAATTGGCATCCAGCGCTTCCGGGTGGTCGAAACGCTCACCGGAGAGTCGTGAACGCACGCTGGGGAAATCACCAAAGACCACTTCCTTGCGCAAAGGCCACTCACATTCGCAGTGGTTACCATGTCGGATGACTTCACGCGGCTCGCCACTCATGGTTTGCAGACGCTCCTGCTCACCTTTGGCGGTCGCGCGATGCCACAGTTTTGTGGTATCGATCTGATCCCCGCGCAAATGAACGTAAGTACCGGCATAGTCGGTCTTCTTCATGGCCTGCGTCATTTCATTCAGTAGCTGGATGGCTCCGGGCTCCGAAACCGGCCGATCGGACGAATCGGCGACAAGAAGTACATGTGCCTGAAAAGTACCAGACTCATATGTATTCGCTTCGACCGTACCGATAGCAGCCAGCGAACAAAGCAGGCCGACGAAAATGCCACGGGTCATCCACTACTCCGTTTTAAAGCTGGTCATGCGTAATGAGGGCATCACTTCGGAAAGATCCGGAGAAACAGATTCAAAATGAGTCATCAGGTAAGGGTCCATCGGCGCCTTGCGCACGGGTGCCTGGGCCCAGCTCGGCAAAACCGTGCCCGGCGTAACGCGAGCCACCACCGGTAAAGCCTGGGCTGAGCTGTTTGTGGCTGTGGGCTGCTGCAGATTCGCCGGGACATTCTGAGCTTGCTGCATCAACGCATTTTCCGGTGTATTCTGCGGCATCATCCAGATGCCCACCCCAACCAGACCGGCGACGAATGAAGCGGCAATCGCGCCACGCCAGCGATTCATCGAGCGACGAACCTGAGATTGCGGGAACGGCAACACCCGCCCGCGACTCGTCGAAGCCAGATCCTGGGCGAGTTGCTGAGCCTGACCTTCGTCTTCGGCCAGCCGCGCCGAAATCAAGGCCGATACATCCCGATTATCCAGATGTTCCTGACGCAGGGCAGCCCCGATCAGGGAATAGCAGCGCAGGCTAAGACGCGCGTCACTAGCGGCTACAGACATCAGCCGATCGGTTTGATGTGGCATGCACTCATCGTCCCACCAGGCTGAAAGGGCTTCCTCGGGCGTCGAAGGCAGTGGCATGTGGGCATTATGTTGGGTATTCATCGATTTCCCCCAGATAGAAGGGTTGTGTCAAACGGATTTCGCACGATTCAAAACTCATCCCGGCTCAGGAATCCAGCAACGGCTTGATGCGTTCCTCGACCGATTCACGCGCCCGAAAAATCCGGGATCGCACGGTACCGATCGGGCAGTTCATCACGACCGCGATTTCTTCATAACTCAGGCCTTCCATCTCGCGCAGGGTCAAGGCCGTCCGCAAATCCTCGGGCAATGCTCTGATGGCGGCCCGAATCTCGGCTTCCAGTTCCTGCGTAGCCGCCATATCCTCTGGACTGGCATGGTCGCGAAGAGCCTCCGGCTCGGGTAATGCTTCATCTGACTCATCTCCGCCACCAGAGTTCAGTGAAACCGAATAACCACTTCGAGCGTCCGCCACCAATTGGTTTTTCGCGGTGTTGACCGCAATGCGATACAGCCAGGTGTAGAACGCACTTTCACCCCGGAAATTCCCGAGTGCGCGATAGGCCTTGATGAACGCTTCCTGGGCCAGATCGAAGGCTTGATCCTGATCTCGAACGAAGCGGCCGACCAGTCGCAGAACGCGATGCTGGTATTTGAGCACCAATAAATCGAACGCACGGCGATCGCCCTGTTGGGCGCGCAACACCAGTTGTTGATCTGTTGGTTGATCCGTGGCTTGTTCTGTGACCGAGGGGGTCGTTTCAGTGGCCATAAAGCCTCATACCGGTGAGCCTCATGGCCCGTTCAAATAAAAAATGCCCAATGTTGCCGGCCTTTTACCGCAGCATCGACAGACGCACATAAACAACGGCAACCCAAAGGCCGAAGTAGACTAGGAGCCTGTCGGACTTTAGGGAAATCGGCTGCAAATCCATCTGAACGGTGCATATTTCACCGCTTTTTGGGGCAATAGAAACCGCTATTACCCTGCAAAAGCGGCAAAATCTGCCCTCGCCCAGCTTGATTTTCGCTACGATTCCTAAAGTCCGTCAGGCTCCTAGTATACTCGCATCATTTAAGTTCAATCGACAAGCCGAATCAATGCTCCCAATGACCCAAATCCCACCTGTAGACGTTCTTATCATCGGTTCGGGAGCAGCCGGGCTTTCTGCCGCACTTCGATTACCCTCCAATGTCCGGGTCGCAATTCTCAGCAAGGGGCCGATCAACTCAGGCAGCACCCCGTGGGCGCAAGGCGGGATCGCTGCGGCATTGGGTGGCATTGAAGACGTGGAACAGCACATCCGTGACACCTGCCGCGCAGGAAGCGATTTGCCGGACGTCGATGTTGTGCGGCGCGTCGTCGAATCGGGAGCGAGACAAATCGACTGGCTGCTCTCGCTTGGTATGCCGTTTTCCAGTGAGTCCAGCCCAGGTGAATCAGAGCACCTCCATCTGACACGCGAAGGTGGGCATGGCACGCGTCGCATCGCCCATGCGGCCGACCACACCGGCCGGACTCTGATCGAAACCTTGCTCGAATCGGTGTATGCGCGACCGAACATCACGCTGTTTGAGCACCAGCTCGCCGTGGACCTCATTACAATGCACCGCTTAGGGTTGAACGACCAACTCAATCGCTGCGTGGGTGCTTATGTGCTTGATATCAAGTCGGATCATGTCCAGACCGTACGGGCCCACCAAGTCATTCTTGCCTCAGGCGGGGCTGCCAAGGCCTATCTCTACACCACCAATCCGGATAGCTCGACGGGCGATGGCATCGCGATGGGTTGGCGCGCGGGTTGCCGGGTGGCCAATATGGAGTTCATGCAGTTTCATCCCACCTGTCTGTTCGAACCACGAGCAAAATCCTTCCTGATATCCGAGGCCGTACGGGGCGAAGGCGGGGTTTTGCTGCTACCCGATGGCACGCGCTTCATGCCCGGCTACCACCCGGATGCCGAACTGGCACCGCGCGATGTCGTTGCCCGCGCAATCGACTCGGAAATGAAACGCACCGGGGCCGATTGTGTGTATCTGGATATCAGCTTCAAAGGCAAGGCATTCATCGAAGAACACTTTCCGATGATTCATGAACGCTGCCTTCAATACGGTTACGACATGACCCGCCAGCCCCTGCCCGTGGTGCCGGCAGCACACTATACCTGTGGCGGGATTGTGGTCGACAAGCACGGACGCACAGACATCGCGGGCTTGTACGCCATCGGTGAAACCAGCCACACCGGCCTACATGGGGCGAACCGCCTCGCCAGCAATTCATTGTTGGAGTGCCTGGTCTATGGCGAGGCGGCTGCGCAGGATATCGCCAGCTGGCACGATTCGTCCAAACCAGCAACCCATCCCATTCCCGCCATTCCTGCCATTCCTGAGTGGGACGACAGTCAGGTAACCGACCCCGACGAGGCTGTCATCGTCAGCCACAACTGGGATGAGTTGCGCCGCGCCATGTGGGATTACGTCGGCATCGTCCGCACCACCAAGCGGCTGGAACGCGCCGCACACCGGATTGCGTTGCTCCGGCGCGAGATTCAGGATTATTACGCCCACTTCCGCGTCAGCAAAAATCTGCTCGAACTGCGCAACCTGGTCGAAGTCGCGGATTTGATCGTGAAATCGGCACTCGCCCGCCATGAAAGTCGCGGACTGCACTTCACCCGCGATTACCCTGAAAGCAATCCGGAACTGGCGCACATCAACACGATTTGTACCCCGCAATCCCAACCGGTTACCGCATCTGCGCCATAAACGGTCAGTCGGGACGAGTTGGCTGAGACGTCCTGTTGTATGCTCTTGCCATGCCGAATCATTTCAATCAACTCATGCACAACCGACCGCCCACACCGGGCAATTCGGGCCCGGTCGTTTCCGCTCAAACAGCGCCACACGAACATTTGCTGGCACAAATCGCCAAATACAGCCGAAGTGATTGGGCCAAACCCATCACAGACTACAACCGGGCTGCATTTGATCGTGCACAAGATTGGCTTTTGCAAAGGAAAGGCGGATTGATTCTGGATTCAGGCTGCGGCACGGGGGATAGTTCACGCGCGCTGGCGCAAATGTTTCCTGAGCATCAAATCATCGGGGTCGACCGCTCAGAACACCGGCTTTCTCGCCAGCGAGAGCACACACCTGATAACTGTTTGCTGTTACGGGCTGATCTTCTCGATTTCTGGCGATTGGCAAACCAGGCGGGCTGGCGGCCTGAACACCATTATCTGCTTTATCCCAACCCCGAACCCAAACCCAAACATTTGACGCGACGGTTTCATGCTCATCCGATTTTTCCGGTCTTATTGGCGCTGGGTGGAGAATTTGAGTGTCGCAGCAACTGGCCGATTTATCTCGAAGAAATGGCGCTTGCACTCAATTTCCATAACAAAAAATCAACGATACAGCGCCTGCAAAACGATTCACCATCACTCACACCCTTTGAGCATAAATACCGCTGCAGCGGTCAATGCCTGTGGCAATTACGCGCTTCGCTCTGAGACACCCGATCAATCGTTTGCGCTGCAACAACGAAAGGGAAGCGCTGATTTATTCAGTGCTTCCCGTTTGGGGGGGCATCGCGCGCGCGTACGGCGATGAGCGAGCTGGTTTATTCCATGGATGGAATAAACCAGCATTGACAAAGTAATCGCACTTGCACAATCCGGATGGAAAGCCTAGGATTGAACCAGTCTTCTCGGACGTGCGTCAGGTTGCTCTCAATCCCTTGAGCCTTAATCTGCGACATTGGGGGGCGCATCAAATGGATCGTGTGCAGGTCCGCTTCGTCGGAAAGCCTTACATCCATTGCGCGCCGCCCAGCTTGAACCCTCGGTTCAAGGTCGAAGAGCCGCCAACGGCGTTCTGGAAGACGCTCAACCCACTAAAATTCCTGCATGAATCTCCCCTTAAGCAAAACATCTCTTCGCCGCCAGCTTCGGCAGGCCAGAAAGTCGCTTCATGGCTACCAGCGGGATCGAAAACAGCAGCGCATTCAGCGTTTTCTCGCCGCCATGCCACAGATTCGTGCCGCGCGCCGCATTGCCGCCTACATGCCGTTCGACGGCGAACCCGATCTATTGCCCTTCATGCAGCGATTTGAGCGCAAAATCTGGTTGCCGATGATTCGCCCGGACCTGCATTTGGATTTTCGGCCCGCATTCACACTCACCCCAAACGCACGGCTTCCCATAAACGCCCACCGTAACCGATTCGGCATTCTCGAATCACAACGCCTGCCGATACTCCGCAGCGCCCACATGGACGCGATTCTGATGCCGCTCGTCGGCTTCGATCGTCGCGGCAATCGGCTGGGCATGGGGGCCGGTTTTTACGACCGAAGCCTGACAGGGCTCCGCCGCCCCAGACCCTGGTTGATCGGAATTGCATTCGATTGCCAGGAAACCGGACATTTGCCTGCCGATCCTTGGGATGTCCCGCTGGACTACATCGTCACCAATGCAGGCATCATCAAAACCAACCGCTACCGTAGTTGAGCCCTTGGTGCGCCACGCATCGCACCTATTTTGAAATGGTTGAAAAGGCGGCTTGAAAAATTTCTGTGCTATCCGATTGCGGCTCCTTGCACTCGAACATGCTAAGGCGGGCTTACGCCCGTTATGGATTTCGAGGTGACCTTACTTTTGTTGGCACGACTCGTGCTCATTGACTCACAGGTTTGATTAAAGTCAATGAGGGCACACCATGGCCGCTTACCGCACAACAATCCGCGATACCTCCGATACCACTTCATATCGTTTGCCTTCAATGGCCGGCGTAGCGAAGGGGCGTGGCCGTTTGCCTGAAGAATCTGGCGCTTTTCATATTGATCTGATGCTTGCCGCACAACGCTGCATGGATCCCCTCAGCCTGCTCAATGAACTGTACGAACGGGTCAGCCAATACCTGCCAGTTGAGGGGTTTTCATGGCGTCAAGAACATGACGAAGTATCTACGCCTTTTTTCCGGAAGGATGCGAGTGGTCATTGTGTTCTGCACAATCTGGAATTGACGCAAGCGGATGTGCGGCTCGGAAAGCTGGCGGTGTGTGCCGAGCGCTCGCTGAGCGAAGAGGAGTCTGCCTGGATGTTGCGCGTGGCTCAATCCATCGCTTTTGCCTTGCGCAACACTCTGTTATTCCAGAAGGCTTTGTTCGAGGCGAATCAGGATCCACTGACCGGTTTGAAAAATCGCAGGGTTTTCGATTCCGAGATCGCCCGTGAACAGGCTCGTTTTGTGCGGTATAACATTAAATCAAGCTTGGTCGTGATGGATCTCAATGGTCTCAAGTCGATCAACGATACATGGGGGCATGATGTGGGCGACCGTGCCATTCGGTTATTTGCCGACGGTTTGGAGCAGATATTGCGCGATACCGATCATGCTTTTCGCTTCGGCGGGGACGAATTCTGCGCCATTTTACCGGCTACAAATCTCTATGGCGCCAAAAAAATGGCGGAACGTTTGGATTCGTGGCTCGCTGCCCATGAACTCAGTTTGCCTTCCGGAGAACGAATTACCGTGCGCACAGCCTTTGGTCTGGCAGAAACAGAGAAAAACAGCGATGAAAAGGATTGGTTTCGTCGTGCGGATCAATCCTTGTACCATAACAAGCTGAAACACAAGCGGACGGCGGCTTAGTGAAGATGCGACTGCGATTAGTGAAAAAACATAGGTCACCAGTTAAGCTACGCGAGAATTTGTTTTCGTTGATCAAGGGGAAAGGATATGGCTAAGGCGGAAGAGGCGGCAGACGAAGCACCCAAGGCGAAAGGCGGCAGTAAGCTGATTCTGATTTTGATGATTGTGATCATCGTGTTGTTGCTGGTGGCCGTCGGTATTGGTGCGATGTTTCTTCTGAAGAAACCTGCTGCTGATGCCAGTCACGCTCCGGCCACCACGGAGCAGAGCGCGCAAGGGCAAAAAGCTGATGGCGATCATAAGGCTGACGGCGGTGAAAAGCACGGTGCACCGATCACGGTTTCCCTGGGGCAGCCGATCACGGTGAATCTGGCTGAACCCAACGACGCCAAGCTGCTCCAGGTCGAGCTCGATCTGATTACCTATGATCATGATGCCGAAGCGATAGTCAAAACCAATCGTGCTGAAATCATCAACAACATCATGCTGGTATTGAGCGACGTGAATGCTACGAAATTGCGTACGCGCGAGGGAAAAGAGGATTTGCAGAAACAGCTCAAGGATGCTGTCAATGCCGTGCTCGAGAAGCGCTCGGGCAAGAAAGATATGATTGATGATGTTTACTTCACCAAGCTGCTGATGCAGTAGGGAGTATGCGTGAGTAGTGTGGATGTACTTTCGCAGGATGAAATCGACGCGCTGCTCAACGGCGTGGACGAAGGCGATGTGGCCACGGAGGAGGGGGTCGGCGATCCGAGAGAGGCCCGTTCTTATGATTTAACCACACAGGAACGCATTGTTCGTGGCCGGTTGCCTACGCTGGAAATGCTGAACGAGCGTTTCGCCCGAAACTTCCGTATCCGTCTGGTTTCCATGTTGCGGCGCACGGTCGATATATCCATCGAAGGCGTGCGGATGATGAAGTACTCGGAGTACTCGCATGCGCTTTATGTCCCCACCTCTCTGACGCTGGTGCATGTCCGCCCCCTGAAGGGTACCGGGCTGTTCATGATGGAGTCGCAACTCGTATTCAAACTTGTGGACAACTTCTTCGGCGGCTTCGGGATGCACGCCAAAATCGAGGGGCGTGATTTTACTCCGGCCGAATTGCGCGTCATTACCCGGGTATTGGAACAGGCAATCGATGAAGTACAGCGGTCATGGAGTCCGGTTTATCCGGTGAGCATCCAGACCGTCAGCCACGAAATGAATCCGCAACTGGCGAATATCGTCTCCGGCACCGAGGTTGTTGTGGTGAACAGCTTCCGGATTGAGGTCGAAGGCGGTGGTGGCAAGTTTGATCTCGTTTTCCCTTATTCGATGATCGAACCGATCCGGGATTTGCTGGATGGTGGCATGCAGGGCGATCGTCTGGAGGTTGATGAACGGTGGACCCAGGCGCTCAAGCGGGAGTTGGGCCTGGCAGAAATCGAGCTGGTTGCCCAATTGGGTGAAATGCGCATGTCACTCGCCGATCTCGCACAAATGAAAGTTGGCGATGTGCTGCCTTTCGAGATGCCCGAGCACGTTGTGCTCACCGCACAGGGGCTACCGTTGTATCAAGGAAAACTGGGTGTTCACCGGGGCAATAAATCCGTTCGGATCGAGGCCCCCGTCAAGGAACGCCTAGAACGCATCGTGCGACCAAATGATTTGCTGCGCAACAAGCACAAAGAAAAGAGTGACGAATCCACCGATTGATCGCGTAGTTAACGCGTGACCTAAAGTTAAGGATAGAGATATGGCAGAAAATACCGAACAAACTGACGATTCAATGGACGACTGGGCTGCGGCGATGGCCGAACAGGCCGAAGTGGAATCTGGCGAAACCAAGTCTGGGGGCACGGTTCCCCCGCTGGATCAGTTCGAGTCGGCTGGCAAATCGAACGGCAAAGAAAACCCCATTAATCTTGAAGTGTTGATGGATGTTCCGGTCACGCTTTCCATGGAAATCGGCCGTACCAGCCTGAACATCAGGAGCCTGCTGCAACTCAATCAGGGCTCGATCGTGGAACTTGATCGGTTGGCGGGCGAACCGCTGGATGTGCTTGTCAACGGCACCCTCATCGCACGAGGTGAGGTCGTGGTGATCAACGAGAAGTTCGGCATACGCCTGACCGATGTCATCAGTCCCGCCGAGCGTCTGAGAAAGCTGCGTTGAGTCGGGCGAGTGTGCTCTGCCTGAAGAAGGCCTGCGTGACGAGCGATGATTCCTTCAATGGCTGGTTGGGACGTTATTTCCATTCTAGATGGCGATTGCCCCTGCAATTGATTTTTCTGGCTTTGGCTTTCATGATCGGCAACCCTGCTGCCGCATCGACCACCGATGTGGCACCCGCAACACCCGCTGTAACCCATGCGGCTGAATCAGTAGCCAGCACCACCAGCCCCAAACCCGAGTTATTTGATCCCTTAAGTTCCAGCTATTTATTGAAGCTGGTTTTCAGTCTGGTGATTGTGCTCGGCCTGATGTTTGTCGTTATCTGGTTGCTCAAGCGAACGGGGCGTTTCAATGGACGCGCCGGCAGCTACCCGTTGAGTGTCCTCGCGCAAATGCCGGTGGGCACTCGTGAGCGCGTCCTGCTGATTGCGGTTGGTGACCGACAGATGCTGTTGGGCGTCTCGCAAGGCCACATCGAACCGCTGGGCTGGGTCGATCCACCTTTGTCGCCGGATGCGATTTCAAAATCCAATCCGCTCGATGGGGCTTTCGCGCAACTGATGAAAAATAATATGTCTCAGCGCGCGCCATCGGGTGGATCGGTGGATACTTCCGACGTAAAACGGGAAAGCAGCCAATGAGAAATGCCCGATGAGCAACGAAAAGATGAGCCGACTACCCGCATCGCGTTTCGGGTGGCTCTTGTTGTTGATTGCAGGATTATTTCTCTGCACCACCCATCTGGCTCATGCCGCGCCTGCGGTGACTCAGGCGATGGCCGCACCGGGTTTGCCGGCGGTCACGCTGACGACAGATGGCGCTCAAACCCGGTACAGCCTGACCCTGCAGATTCTGGCGTTGATGACGGTGCTGACTTTGCTGCCGTCGTTGCTGCTGCTGATGACTTCGTTTACCCGGATCATCATCGTGCTGTCCCTGATGCGCCAAGCATTGGGACTGACACAAACGCCATCGAACCAGATTCTGATCGGCCTCGCGCTTTTTCTGACGCTGTTCATCATGGCGCCGGTGTTTCAGAAATCGTATGACGAGGGCATCAAACCCTATATGGATCAGAAAATAACGGCGAATGTTGCCATTGAAAAAGCGGCGGAACCCCTGCGAACATTCATGCTCAACCAGACACGCCAGTCGGATATCGCACTGTTTCAGAATATTGGTCATTACCCGGCCTTTGAGACGCCAAAAGACGTGCCGTACACCGTCCTGATGGCTGCGTTCATCACGTCGGAACTGAAAACCGCTTTCGAGATTGGTTTTTTGATTTTCATTCCCTTTTTGATCATTGATCTTGTCGTGGCGTCGGTCCTGATGTCGATGGGGATGATGATGCTTTCACCCATGATCGTGTCCTTGCCCTTCAAGCTCATGCTCTTTGTTCTGGTTGATGGCTGGACGCTGATCATGGGCACACTGGCCTCGAGCTTTTATATGGGTGCGCCTCTTGGCAGCTAGGGTTCCTGCCTTCGCTGCAACAACTGGTTTCAGGAGAGATAGATGAGCCCGGATACCGTTCTCGATCTTACCCGTCAGGCGATGGTCATCATCCTGTTGCTGTCCATGCCGATTCTGTTGACCGCGCTGGCGGTGGGGTTATTGGTCGGTATGTTCCAGGCGGCGACGCAAATCAACGAGATGACCTTGAGCTTCATCCCGAAGCTGTTCGCGGTGGTTCTGGCCATATTGCTGGCAGGTCCGTGGATGCTGCATCTGCTGGTCGATTTCACCACCGACCTGTTTCATCGAATTCCCGGGCTGATCGGCTGATGCCATGACCCTTTCCCTAGCGGAAGTCATGGGATGGGTGGGGAGCTATGTCTGGGTCCTCGTCCGGGTGGCTGCATTGCTTATGGTAGTGCCGATATTCGGCGCGCGGGGTGTGCCCAAGCGCTGGCGTATTCTCGCCGCCTTGGTGTTCAGCCTGATCATCGCGCCGACGTTACCCCCGGTTCCTACGATCGATCCATTATCCGTTGCCGGTTTATTGCTGGTGGCGCAGCAGATCATCATTGGCGTGACCATGGGATTTGTCCTGGGGTTGATCGTGAGTTCATTTGTAATCGCCGGTGAATCCATGGCATTGGGTATGGGGCTTGGCTTCGCGCAAACGGTCGACCCGCAAAACGGCGTCAGCGTACCGATTGTGTCCCAGTTCCTCACGGTGGTGGCCACCTTGCTGTTCATCTCGCTCGACGGCCCGGCATTGATCGTCAAAATGCTGGCGGATTCGTTCGTTTGGCTGCCGATTGCGCCGGTGGGGCTTTCGCCAGAAACGTTCTGGCGTGTCGTCGGTTTCGGGCAATCCATGTTTATCAACGCCATTCTGATTGCCTTGCCGGTCATTATCAGCCTGTTGATGGTCAATCTGGCGATGGGCGTAATCACGCGCGCCGCGCCGCAGCTCAACATTTTCTCGATCGGTTTTCCTGCCACTTTGCTTATCGGCTTCTTCCTGATTCTGGTTTCAAGCCCGACCTGGGTGCCAATTCTGGAACACTTCCTGCAACAGACATTTCAGTTTATTGGTGATCTGTTGAGGCAACCTTAGTGGCTGAGAACGAGAACGGGCAAGAAAAAACCGAAGAACCCAGTGAAAAACGCCTCCGCGAAGCGCGCGAGAAAGGGCAGGTCGCGCGCTCGCGTGAGCTGGGTTCTCTGGCGTTGACGGCAGGTTCTGCGATTGTTTTTCTGGTGATGGGCGGGCATATGCTTTCCCGTCTTGAACAAATGTTCCGCCATGCCTTCACGCTAAGCCGTGCCGAGATCATGGACCCGGCGACGATGTTTCATCGTCTCGCCTTGAGTTTCTCCGAAGGCTTTCTTGCGCTGTTGCCCTTCTTTCTGGCCGCCGTCGTGCTGGCTATTTCATCGACACTTCTGGTCGGCGGCTGGAATTTTTCCACTCAGGCTCTGGCGCCCCAATTCAATCGTCTGAATCCGCTATCTGGATTTAAGCGCATGTTTTCCATGAAGTCATTGGTTGAGTTGCTCAAAACCTTGGCCAAGTTTTTCCTGATTGCAGCAATCGCGATCGGCCTGTTCAAAGCAATGGAAAACGACTTTGTCGGCTTGGGTTTGATGGGGTTGGAGGCCGGGTTGGCACGCGCTGGCACGTTGTTGAGTTGGTCATTTCTTGGTTTGTCCCTGGGGTTGCTTGTCGTCGCGATGATCGACGTGCCGTTCCAGATGTACGAATACAAAAAGGGGCTGCGGATGACCCGCCAGGAAATGATCGATGAATACAAGGAAGTGGAAGGCAAGCCGGAGGTTAAGCAGAAGATTCGGCAGTTACAGCGACAAATGGCTCAGCGCCGCATGATGGAAGCCGTGCCGACCGCCGATGTCATCATTACCAACCCGACTCACTTCTCGATCGCGTTGAAGTATCAGCCGAATTCGGACGCCGCGCCGATCGTCGTCGCCAAAGGGGCCGATGAAATGGCCATGACGATCCGAAAAATCGCCAATGCCAATCATGTCCCGCTTTTTGAGTCGCCTCAGTTGGCACGATCCTTGTTTGCTCATGTGGAGGTGGGAGACGCAATCCCTTCGGGCCTATATGTCGCCGTCGCTCAAGTGCTGGCTTATGTGTTCCAGCTGAAGGGCGCGTCGGTACCGCCGGAACGACCGGATCCATCGGTTCCGGATGAATTCCGGGCCGGGCCAGATGGCCGCCCGAGCGTTTAAGCCAAAGAGACTTCGGCCAAATAAGGATAAGAAATGAAGGCATTACTCGCATCACTGGACTGGCGCTCTGCGGGGCAGGGCATCCGCAGCTACCGCGGTCAGGGTATCGGCCCGCCGCTGATTATCGTCATGCTGTTGGCCATGGTGGTCGTGCCTCTGCCGCCACTGGCCCTCGATGCCTTGTTCACTTTCAATATCACGCTTTCCATCGTGATTTTGATGGTCACCATCTATGTGATGCGACCGCTGGATTTTGCTGTATTCCCAACCGTCATCCTCATGGCGACCTTGTTGCGGCTGGCCTTGAACGTCGCTTCCACCCGCGTAGTGCTCCTGCACGGCCAGAATGGCCCGGACGCAGCCGGTCATGTCATCGGTTCATTCGGTGAGTTTGTCATCGGTGGCAACTACGCGGTCGGTATCGTCGTGTTCATCATCCTGATGCTGATCAACTTTGTTGTGGTCACAAAAGGCGCCGGCCGGGTTTCCGAAGTGACCGCGCGCTTCACCTTGGATGCCTTGCCCGGTAAGCAAATGGCGATCGACGCGGATCTGAACGCAGGCATCATCAATCAGGAACAGGCAAAACTCCGGCGTGAAGAAGTCGCCTCCGAAGCCGACTTCTACGGTTCGATGGATGGTGCCAGCAAGTTCGTACGCGGGGATGCGGTCGCGGGGATTTTGATCGTCTTCATCAACGTATTCGGTGGTCTGCTTATTGGCGTACTGCAACACGGGATGCCGTTCGGGCAGGCCGCGCAGACCTATGTTCTGTTGACCATCGGTGACGGTCTAGTCGCAACCATTCCTTCACTTTTGATCTCGACCGCCACGGCCATTATCGTGACGCGGGTAGCTTCATCGCAGGATATGGGTAAGCAAGTCCAAACCCAGATGTTTTCCGACCCACGCGTGTTGGGTGTGGCTGCCGGGCTGATGGCGGGCTTGGGTGTTATTCCCGGTATGCCGAATGTCGCTTTTTTGACGCTTGCCGCACTCGCAGGCTTTGGTGCCTACCTGATTGCACGCAAGAAGCAGGAAAAGGCTCAGCTAGAAGCCCAGCAGCAGGCGGTTCCCGATAAAAAACCGGAACTGAAAGAATTGACCTGGGACGATGTGCCGCCGGTGGATGTGATTGGGCTTGAAGTGGGGTACGGCCTGATCCCCTTGGTCGATCGCAATCAGGGCGGGCAACTCATGCCGCGTATCAAGGGCGTACGCAAGAAAATATCGCAGGATCTGGGGTTTCTGGTTTCTGCCGTGCATATTCGCGACAACCTCGATCTGAAACCGGGTGAATACCGAATCAGCATCAACGGGGTGCCGATGGGTGTGGCAGAAATCTATGCAGACCGGGATATGGCCATCAATCCCGGTCAGGTTTCCGGCCCGATCGCGGGCATCAAGACCATCGACCCGGCATTCGGTCTCGAAGCGTACTGGATCGAGCGCAATACCAAGGAACACGCGCAGGCCATGGGCTACACCGTCGTTGACCCCGCCACCGTCATCGCGACGCATTTGTCCCAGATTCTCACCGAGAACGCCGCCGATCTGTTCGGTTATGAAGAAGCGCAGCAGTTGATCGATACCTTGAAAGAGGGCGCGCCCAAGTTGGTCGAGGATCTGGTGCCGAAAACGCTCGGGATGACCACGATCGTTCAGGTGCTGCGTAACCTGCTGGAAGAACGGTTACCGATTCGCGACATTCGAACCATCGCCGAAACGTTGGCGCGTCACGGACAGCACACGCAAGATGTTTCCCAATTAACCGAAGTTGTACGGATCGCCCTGGGGCGGATGATTGTTCAGCACATCAACGGCCTGTCGCCCACCCTGCCGGTCATCACGCTCGACCCGCAGCTAGAACAGCTGTTGCTCAACTCGACACAGCGGCCCAATGGGGGGCAGGACGGCACGCCGGGCATCGAGCCGGGTCTGGCCGAACGCCTGCATCAATCCCTGCGTGAAGCGGCGGAAAAGCAGGAGCAGGTGGGGCAACCCTCCATTTTGCTGGTCGCACCGCAAATTCGTAGCTGGTTGGCACGAATGGTGCGTTACTCCATTCGACAGTTACACGTATTGAGCTACAACGAAATACCGGACAACAAAGATATCAAGGTCGTGGCCAGTGTCGGGAATCAGCGAGCGGTCGCTTAACGGCGTTCGCTGGCGGTTTACGGGGCCGGCATCAAGCGCGAGGGAGCTAGGGTATGAAAATCAAGCGAATTATTGCAGGTGATATGCGGGAGGCCATGCGGCAGGTTCGTCAATTATTTGGCGACGACGCGGTGATCCTGTCCAATCGTCCCTGCCCGGAGGGTGTGGAGTTGGTTGCGGCCATCGATTTTGATGAGCAAGCCATTCGCCGTGATGCGGGCCGACAGGCGCCGTATCGAGTGGCAGGCACTTCACCGGTTGATTTGGCGCCGCCTTCACGGTTGCCTCCGGAAAAATCCGCCGTTGCAACTGAACCCAATCAAGTGACCGCCGACTTATTGGCGGCCCGTCAGCGGCGGCAAATGCAAGAACAGCTTTCGGTGGCGGAACAAGCGGTCGCGCAAGTGCCCGCTGGTCCATCTTCGGCGGCAGAACCGATTCAGGATCCGTTTGCCGAGGCCTTGGCCGAGTTCAATGACTCAAAGCAAGTCAACTCTTCCAGCAAGGCACAATCCTCAGCGGCACGAGCCGAGCCGCGAGATTTGCGTGGTCATTGGCGCGAAACTTCCGATACTAAGTCGCCCGCAGCCCTCAACGAGCTCAAGGCCGAAGTGGGTCAGTTGCGTGCGCTGTTCGAGCGTCAGCTCGACGTGCTGGAATGGCACCGGTACAGCGCTGCCCACCCGGCAGAACTAGAAACCTGCGAGCGGCTGGAAACGCTGGGTATCCCCAAAGGATTGGCCAAGAAATTGGCGCAGGATGCCGCACGACAGGAGCCGGATCGAGCTTTATCCGCTGCGCTCAAATCACTGGGGGAAGACATCACCGCACCGGCGCAAAGTGCCTTCATGCAAGGCGGTATGTTTGCCTTCATCGGGCCGACCGGTGTGGGCAAGACCACCACACTGGCCAAAATTGCGGCACAGGCGGTCCTTGCCCACGGGCGGGATTCTGTTGCACTGATCACCACGGATCGATTCCGAATCGGTGCCCAGGAGCAATTGCGTAACTACGCGCGTATCTTGAATATACCCCTGCATGTTGCTCGCGACGAGCAGCATCTGGCTGAATTGTTGCCCGCAGTTTCGTCCAAGCGTTTGGTATTGATCGACACGGCGGGCATGTCCCCGCGTGACATGCACATGATGGATGCCCTGAAGAAACTGCCGGTTATCAATGAGCGGCTGAACGTGTTGCTGGTCTTGTCGGCTCAGGCGCAGTACAGCGCAATGACCGATGCGATTAACCGTTTTCAAGTATTGCCGCTTGCGGGTATGATTTTGACGAAGCTCGATGAGACTATCTTGCTCGGTAGCGCGTTGGCCGCTTTGATCCACGGTGGGTTGCCGTTGGTTTGCACCGGTGTCGGTCAGCGGGTGCCGGAAGACTTGTGGTATCCGACCACGGCCGATCTGATCAAGCAGGCCATCGAACTGGGTCAGGGCGAACGGGCGCGCGCCGATTCGGAGTATTCCGCCAGCCAACCCGCTTCCTGGTCAGTCGGGGCGTAATTTTTCGCGTCAGGTTCTCGATGAAACCTGACCCTCATTTTCAGGCAGAGATTCATGCAAAACCAACCTGTACGCGTGATCGCGGTGACCAGCGGCAAAGGCGGCGTCGGGAAAACCAATGTGTCGGTCAATCTCTCTGTTGCTCTGGCTCGCCGAGGGCATCGGGTGCTGTTGATGGATGCCGATCTGGGGTTGGGCAACGTGGACGTGTTGCTGGGACTGAAATCCAATCAAAATCTCAGCCACGTACTTTCTGGCGAGGCTTCGCTCGACGATATTCTGCTGGAAGGGCCACAAGGCATTGGTGTCTTGCCCGCATCCAGTGGAATCAAGCACATGGCGGAGTTGTCCGCTGCCGAAAATACCGGTTTGATCCATGCTTTTGCTGGTCTGCAAAGACCGACCGACATCATGGTGGTTGACACCGCAGCCGGCATTGCCGATTCTGTGATTCGTTTTGCGCAAGCCGCGAACGATGTGGTCGTGGTTGTCTGCGATGAACCAGCATCGATCACCGATGCCTATGCCATGATCAAAGTGTTGTCGCGCGATCATGGGGTTCAACGCTTTCAGGTTGTGGCTAACATGGTTCGTGATACGACTGAGGGGCGACGATTGTTTGAAAAGCTCAATGCGGCGGCAAGCCGTTTTCTGGATGTGACTCTGATTCACTTGGGCTCGGTGCCCTTCGACGAGTATCTTCGTCGTGCGATTCAACGTCAGAAGCCGGTCATTGAAGTCTTCGGCGGTGCGCGGTCATCTCGCGCTTTCGTCGAAATGGCTGACCAGATCGGGCGTTGGCCCGAGCCGCGTGGTGTGCAGGGGCACCTGCAATTCTTCATTGAACGGCTCATCAATTCAGAAATGGATATGGAAGCCTTTTAATGAATGTGCGAGCCATGTACACCAATGTGCAGCGTGGTGGTGCAGAAACGGTGGTCGCCGAACACGCGGGCCTGGTGAAACGAATCGCTTTCCACCTGATGAACCGACTCCCTGACCATATTCAGGCGGAAGACCTGATTCAGGCGGGTATGATCGGTCTGCTCGAAGCATCCAACCATTACGACGCTGCCCAGGGCGCTTCATTCGAAACTTATGCTGGCATACGCATTCGTGGGGCCATGCTCGACGAAGTGCGTCGCAACGACTGGGCGCCGCGTTCTGTACACCGGCGACATCGGGAAATTGCCCAGGCCGTGCACGAAATCGAAACGCGTACTGGTTGCGAGGCCAAGGATGCCGACGTGTGCGAACTTCTGGGTATCAGCCTCGATGAATATTACGAAGCATTGAACGATTCGGTTCAGGTGCGCCTCACCCCACTTGACGCCGGTGGTGAAGAGCACAACGAAACCATCGATGTGGTCGATCACCGGGATCAACCCGATCAGCACTTGGGCCATGAGCGTTTTCATGAAGACCTTGCCCTGCATATTGCGGCCCTGCCCGAACGCGAGCGATTGGTGATGTCGCTCTACTACGTCGATGAATTGAATCAGAAAGAAATCGGTGCGGTACTCGGCGTATCTGAATCCCGCGTTTGCCAGATTCAAAACAAGGCTATCCTGCGGCTAAAATCCTCACTCAAGGATTGGCGTTAATCCAGCCTTAAAATTAAACAATTGGCACGTTCTGCCGACAACACGCATGATTCACCAAAATCCTGATGACATAGAGGCCATATAAATGGATCTGAACATGAAAATCCTCGTGGTGGACGACTTCTCCACCATGCGGCGCATTATTAAAAACCTGCTGAAGGACCTTGGTTTTAGCAATATTGAAGAAGCCGATGACGGCACAACAGCGTTGCCGATGCTCAAACACGGGCATTTTGATTTTCTGGTGACCGACTGGAACATGCCGGGCATGACGGGGATCGACTTGCTCAAAGCGGTGCGGGCCGATCCGGCCTTGTCGACCTTGCCCGTGCTGATGGTGACCGCCGAGGCCAAACGGGAACAGATCATCATGGCGGCTCAAGCCGGGGTAAACGGTTACATCGTCAAACCCTTCAATGGCCCGACTCTGAAGGAAAAGATCGACAAGATTTTCGAGCGGGTCCAAAGCTGACCCACTCGAGTTTTTTCGCTTCGGACTGTAAACGCGGCCTCGTCATGTTTAACCATACCCGCTGTTATCGCATGTTTGGAAGAGCGGGGTTTGTTCAGGAATGCATCTAAATGGATGAAGAAGAAAAACGTGTCCGACTGAACCAGGCCAGAGCTTTGCTCGCGGCGGCTGAGGCGGGTGACGAAGCTGATTTTGAACGTCAACTGGCCGCACTGACCGCAGGTCAGCGGCAACCGGTGTTCGAGCAGGTAGGGTTGATGACGCGTGAAGTCCATGAAGCCTTGATGGCGTTTGCATTGGATGAACGTCTGGACCGCATGGCGGAAGCCGAGATGCCCGATGCCCGGGATCGGTTACGGTATGTGATTTCTCTGACCGAGCAGGCGGCAACACGCACCCTGGCGCTGGTCGAGGAAGCATTCCCGGTAACGGAACGGCTTATCGAGCGTTCCGAACGGTTGCAACAACAATTGGCTCAAGTTGCACAAAGGGAGGCCGATAACCGAAGGCTGGTTGAGGTAATCCACACCATTTCAGACTATCTCGATTCGGTTCTGGGTAGCGGTAATACGCTCAAAAGTCAGTTGACAGAAGTCATGATGGCGCAGGAATTTCAGGATTTGTCCGGTCAGTTGTTGATGCGAGTCATCAACCTGCTCGAACAGCTTGAATCAAAAATGGTGAGTCTGCTGCATCTCACCAGCCCCGAGACCGTTTCGGGCGACAGGCAGAAAAAGGACGGCGATATGCATGAGGATCTGCAAAGAGGCACGGGGCCTGCTTTGCCCAAAGCCTCATCAGACGTGGTGAAAAGCCAGGATGATGTGGATGATCTGTTGGCCAGTCTGGGGTTTTGACCGAGTTTTAGCGCAGCGCACAGAGGATTTAGGCGATGGCATTCGATGCAGACAATGAACTGTTGCAGGACTTTCTGATTGAAGCGGGTGAGTTGCTGGACGCACTGGATACCCAACTGGTTAGCTTGGAGCAGATGCCGGACGACAAGGATCTGCTCAATGCCATTTTCCGTGCTTTTCATACCATCAAGGGCGGCGCTGGCTTTCTTGAAGTAACGCCGCTGGTCGAGGTGTGCCACCGAGCCGAGGATATCTTTAATTTATTACGCAACGGCGAACTCAAAGTGACACCCGCCATCATGGATGTGATGCTAAGGGTGCTCGACGCGCTTAACACCATGTTCGCCAACCTGCGTGCCGGCGAGTTTCCCGATTCGGTCGGAGCGCCCTTTCTAAAGGAAATCGAGGCACTTTCCAGTTCACAGAAACCCTCTTTGGCAGCACCGCAGGCGAATGCTGCTCCTGCCGTCCCGCCAACCCAGGCGAAGCCCGCACCCGTCGTGCAACCGGATATCACTCAGCCTGTGGTCGGTTCGTCTGTCGATTTCGAATTCGATCAGATGTTGCGCGATCTCGAATCGGCAGAGCAGACCCAGGTTCAGGCTCAAACAGATGCTTCGGCTGCCGACGATTTGATTACCGATGAAGAATTTGAAGCATTACTCGATCGTTTGCATGGTAAAGGTCAGTTTTCTCCCCAGGCTGTCGTCGAAGAGTCAAAACCGTCGGCGGAAGCATCGGCTGCGAGCGATGAGATTACCGATGAAGAGTTCGAACGTGTGCTGGATTCCTTGTACGGGAAAGGGCAGGGGCCTACCAGTGTGTCCGTGACGCAAACCGAGGCAGCCCCGGCGGAAAAAACAGTCGAAAAGTCGACCGAACCTGCACCCGTTGATATGGCGTCCGCCCAACCCATTTCGGCAACCGCCCCTGTAGACAAGGCCAAACCGGCGCCGGAAAAAGACAAGCCACAACACGTGGCAGAAGCGCCCAAACAGGAAACCACCGTGCGCGTGGATACGGAACGGCTGGACTTCATCATGAATCTGGTCGGCGAGCTGGTTTTGGTTCGCAATCGGATGAATACGCTCAAGCTCAGTTTCGAAAACGAAGAAGTGACCCAGGTCATTGCCACATTGGATATGGTGACTTCCGACCTGCAAGGCGCGGTCATGAAAACCCGTATGCAGCCGGTCAAGAAGGTATTCGGCCGTTTTCCACGCGTGGTGCGCGATACGGCCCGCGCGCTCGGCAAACAGGTCGAGTTGGTGCTGATCGGCGAGGATACCGATCTGGACAAGAATCTGGTCGAGGCGCTGGCCGATCCGTTGATTCACCTGGTGCGAAATTCGGTGGATCACGGTATCGAAATGCCCGACGTGCGGGAAGCACAGGGAAAACCGGCTCAAGGAACCGTCACGCTTTCCGCCGCACAGGAAGGTGATCATATTCGCCTGTCGATCAGTGATGATGGCGCCGGTATGAATCCCGAAGTGCTGCGTCGCAAAGCCGTTGAAAAAGGCCTGATGACTCAGGATGCCGCTTCACGGTTAACCGAGCAGGAGTGCTTCGAGTTGATTCTTTTGCCCGGTTTCTCCACCAAGGATCAAATCTCGGATATTTCCGGCCGTGGTGTGGGTATGGATGTGGTCAAGACGGCGATCACGCGTTTGTCCGGTTTGATCAACATTGAATCGGAACAGGGTGTGGGTACGACCATCAATATCAAGGTGCCCCTCACGCTGGCCATTCTGCCAACCTTGATGGTGGTGGTCAGTGGCCGCAAGTATGCGATTCCTTTGGGCATTGTGTCCGAGATTTTCGAAATGGCCGACAAAGAGATCAATGTGGTTGATGGTCAGGCCACCATTATCGTGCGCGATCGCGCGTTGCCGCTGTATCGTTTGAATCATTGGCTGGCGCTCAAGGGCGAAACCCTGACAGGCCGTGGTGCAACCGATCTTGTGGTCATGGTTCAAGTGGGCGCTCAGTTGATCGCACTCGTGGTGGACTCCGTCATCGGTCAGGAAGAAGTGGTGATCAAACCGCTCGGCGAGTTGCTGCATAACGTGGGCGGCTTTGCCGGAGCGACGATCACGGGTGATGGTCATATCGCGCTGATCCTCGATTTGCCCGGATTGATGCGTCGCCATATCCCGGCTCGCCCGAAACCCAAGCTCAAGGTAGTGGCATAGCATCATGGCTGTCGGCGTTCTGATTGTTGATGATTCGGTCTTCTTCCGCCGCGCACTGCGGGAATTGATTTCGGCTGACGATCGGCTGACCGTTGTCGGTGAAGCCGCGAATGGTCGGGAAGCGATTCTCAAGGCCTGTCAGCTCAAACCCGACATTATTACGATGGATGTGGAAATGCCGATCATGGACGGTATTTCTGCCGTTCGGGAGATCATGAATCGTTGCCCGACGCCGATCATGATGCTCTCCTCATTGACCAAGGCGGGTGCCGTGGCAACGCTTGAGGCACTGGATGCCGGTGCCGTCGATTTCTATCCCAAAAGTTCGAGCGATGCCAAGGAAGCTCTGGGCGATGGCGCGCGTCTGCTCACAACCCGGCTGCGTCTGTTGGCGGCGCGTAAACAGCGCCAGGCGATTGTGACTCAGGCAGCCGCGCGAGGGCCATCCACTGTTGCTACACATCATGCAGAGCAAGGCGTTATCGGTCGTCGTGGGCTCGTTGTGATCGGGTCTTCTACCGGCGGCCCGGCCGCCTTGCAGGCTGTACTGCAAGAGATTCCGGCCAATTTCCCCGTGCCGATTGTAATTGCCCAGCACATGCCGGCGTCATTTACCGGCCCGTTCGCGAGCCGTTTGAATGGCAGCATGGCGTTGAACGTGGTTGAGGCTAAGGATGGTATGCCTCTGGTTGCCGGTACGGCGTATATTGCGCCCGGTGGTAAACATGGTGAGGTTCTGTGCCGGGCGGGTGCTTTGGTCTTTGCTGAACGGGAACCTGCTGTGGGCGAGAATTTTCGTCCCAGCGTCAGTTTCCTGTTCCAATCGGCCGCTCAGGCGGCCGGTCCCGATGTGCTGGCCGTTGTGCTTACCGGTATGGGCGATGATGGCACCGAAGGCGCACGGGTGGTCCGGGCGGCCAGCGGCCATGTCTGGGCGCAGGATCAGGCCAGCAGCGTGATTTATGGCATGCCCGCCGCCGTTGCCAAAGCGGGCTTGACCGAGGCCGTGTTGCCGCTCAAAGAAGTGGGCGCGGCCATATCCAGGAGTGTGCGATGAATATCTGGGCCGTAGCAAATCAGAAAGGCGGTGTCGGCAAAACCACAACCAGTGTTTCCCTGGCCGGTTTGCTGGCGCAGCAAGGACAAAGAGTGCTGCTGATCGACATCGATCCGCATGGCTCGATGACAACCTATTTCGGCATGGAGCCGGATGCCCCCGGGGCGAGTGTGTACTCGTTGTTCAAGGCGGCGGCGGAAGGGGCTGTGCTCAATCCGCTTCGCGTGATCCATCCCACCGCATTCGAAAACATCAGTCTCATGCCTGCGGCAACGGCTTTGGCGACGCTGGATCGCCAGTTGGGCAAACAGGAAGGCATGGGGCTGGTGATCAAGCGCGCTCTGGAGACCCTGAGTGATCAGTTTGATGCCGTGATTATCGACTGCCCACCGATTCTTGGGGTGACGATGGTCAATGCGCTCGCCGCCGCCCAGTTTCTGTTGATTCCCGTGCAGACTGAATTCCTTGCCCTGAAGGGATTGGAGCGGATGCTCAAGACCTTGGGCATGGTGCAGCGCTCACGCAAACACCGCCTGGACTATCTGATCATCCCGACAATGTACGATCAGCGCACGCGTGCTTCCCGCGACACATTGCAAGTCTTGCAGGATCGATATCACGGATCGGTTTGGTCTGAATTTGTGCCCATCGACACGCTGTTTCGTGAAGCCAGTCGTCTCGGTAAGCCCTTGTCCTACCTGCAACCGGAAAGTCGCGGCAGTCTGGCGTATGCCCATTTGTTAACCCTGTTGCAAAAACCCAAACCCGCATCGGGCAATGTGGCGGTGCGGTCCGAGCCGGCCAGCACGAAAATCACCGCCAATGGTCTGGTCGAAGGGGTGATGCCATGAAAACTCATCACGCAGATCCGTATGACAAACACGCACATCCCTTGGGGCTTGCCGATCAGGATGCAGCGATTGACGCCTATCTCGATGGATTGCTCCGGGATCCGGAGAATGAGCCCTATTGGTCAGCCGATACCATGGATGTGGTTGATGATTACGACGACGGTTTTTCCGCAGAAGCCGTGCAAGATTTCGAGCAGGTCAAGCGTCCGGTTGGCTTGTCGCTCGTTGATTTGTCCAAATATAAAACAGTTGTGATTAATGAGCAGGTGCCAGAAGAACAGACATCGAACTTGCCACAACCAGAAGAACCGGCTTCTGATGCGCTATCCCTGGAAATGCTGGCCAAGGAATCTATCGAATTGCCCGAGGAAGGCGAGGCGGCCGTTTCGGTCCCCCAGGCCGAACCTGCGGTAGAAGTTGTTGCGGCAACCACGCAAAAGGTGGGATCAAATTGGCGGGTCTTTGCCCTTGGGCATCTGAAGGTTGCGCTGCCCAGCACAGAAATTTTCGACATTATTGACGGTGCATCCTTGCGCCCGATTCCGGGGGCACCGGCCAGTGTGGCAGGTGCCGTCCGTTATCAGGATCGGTCACGAATGGTTCTATCGCTCGATGCCTGGCTGCCGAAGGTGACGGGTGATGCGCGAGTCGTTCTACTGGGCGCGCAGGGGCTATGGGGTGTCCGTGTTGGGGCGGAGCTGATCGACTTGACTTGGGATGAGGCTGAGACGAGTTGGCGCGATGCGAGCGAACGTGGTGCCGGACGCCCCTGGTTAGCGGGCGTCAATCGCGCAGCGGGCGTGGCGTTCCTTGCCGTCGATTCCCTGCGATCTGCGTTGAATAACCCTCGTTGAACCTACCGGAAGAGTGAATCATGAGCCAGAACGATTACAGCATAATGGAAGACCAACTCAACGACATGGGGTTGGAGCAGGGCCCGACTGTGGTCACTCGCTGGGTCTCCTTTACCGTGGCCGATGAAACCTATGCCTTGAATGTGCTCGATGTGCAGGAAGTACTGCGTGCCGCAGAGATTACCCCGATACCGGGCGCTCATCCGGCCATTCGGGGAATCATCAATCTGCGCGGGAATGTCGTGACGATTCTGGATGCGCGCATTTTCTTCTCCTTGCCTGAAAAGCCGTTTGACGATGACAGCCGCATCATGGTGGTTGAGTTGCGTTCGGGTGAAGTGGCCGGGATCGTCGTCGACAGTGTGGCCGAAGTGATTGCGCTGGATGAGGAGCTCGTGAATGAGGCCAAGCGCTCGGGTAGTGACGAGGGGTCGTCGCATATCCTTGGCGTGGTGACCCAGCAATCCGAGAAAGGTAACGACAAATTGATTATCCTTGTCGATCTCAAAGGATTATCGGATCTCGGTGAAAAATGAATCAATACTGGTTGATCGGTGTGGCAGCTGCCGCTCTGGTGCTGGCTGTGGTCTCTTTGATCGCAATCGCACGTCTTCAGTCCGCGCTCAAGGCGCAGACCAGCAACGCCCGTTGGTTGCAGGCGCGGATGGAACGGATCGAGAACGAACAAGGTTCGATTGAGTCTGCACTGGCCGGATTGGGGCGGCACATGGATGGTTTCGACAAGAAGCTCGTCCAGCAGGCCAAGCAGATGGAGCATGTCCAAACGCGTTTTGAAAGTGTCACTGCCAGTGATTCAACCGAACGCGGTTTCGAGCATGCCTTGCGTCTCAGCGCGCAAGGCCGCGTGACCCTACAGGAGCTTGTCGACGATTTCGGTTTGTCCGAAAGCGAGGCGCAGTTGCTGTTGCGTATCAATCAACCCAATGCCGGTACAAGGGCAGGTTGAAGACCGGCGGGGCCTTCTGATATGTTCACTCCGGCGGCACGGCCGGTAATCAATTTCTTTTTCGTCCCGGAAACAGGTTCTCCCGCCATCGAAACCATTTAAGTTGAAGGCTTAGATTCTGTGCCGTTTTTTCAGCCAGTGCCTGGCTGCGTTGGCTGAAGCAGGAAGCGTAACGCCATTGCGAAATCAACTGCTGGGTCTGTCTGATTGCTGCCGCGTAATCGGGCAGGGACTGTTCCGCCCGCCGACAGTAGTCCTGCAGGGTTTCGCCCGGTTGACGCGTAATGCCCAATCGGGAAAGCTCATTTGAAACGGCGAACCACGCGCGATCGACGGGTGGCATTTGTTTTTCCGGGCGGCCAAGATGCCGCCACAAGCCGAAGATCATAAGCCACGCGATTGCGACGACAATAAAAGCGAATCCAAGCCTGCCCCACTGGCCGAGCTTTTCCAGACCAAACCATTGCAGCAGATCGGTCTGGGTGCTGCCGCTGTAACCGAGCACATACTGGTTCCAGCCATTCTCCACTCGATCGCCCAGTAACGACCATTGACGGGCCAGGCTGTCATCACGGCGCAGCGCGGCAGGTAAGGCGGCGTCTTGTTGGGCGGCTTGCGCGATGCCGTCGGTAATGCGTTCCGGGGCAACGGTTTGGGTTGGATCGACGCGTATCCAACCCTCGCCTTTGACCCAGATTTCGCTCCAGGCATGGGCATCGGCCTGACGAACCAGCAGATAATCGCCGTTGACTTCGCCGCCTTGATAACCCGTCACGATTCGGGCGGGAACCCCGGCGGCGCGCATCAGTAGGGTGAACGCACTAGCGTAATGTTCGCAATAACCGCGTTTGGTATCGAACAAAAAGGCATCCATTCGGTTTTGCTTCGGCAGTTTGCCCGGCGTGAGGGTGTAGCTGAATCCTTGCGAGCGAAAGTAGTTCAACGCCCGGTCACGAATCTCGAGCGGGGCAAGCCCTTTCCATTGGGCTGCCAGTGCCTTGAGTTCGGGGTCGCCGGCGGGCAAGGCCAGGTTGCGTTCGCGGGTGTCGGCCGATAATCGGCGTTCGTCGAGGTGATAACTCAGCGCCGAGGTAACGGTATAGCGGTAGCGATCATTGAGTGGGCGAAGCGAAAACAGACTGCCGGTATCACTCAGAACGGATCGCGGCGGCAGCACCGTCGCCATGGCCAACGTGGGTAAAAACCGACGATCGGAGGGTTCCAGCGTGACGGTGTATTCAACGGCACTGGTCGGGTCAACGCGCACGTTTGGCGCCCGCACGGAGCGGAAAATATTGGGGATATCCGCATGCCAGGTGTTGCTTGTCTCATCGCTCATGACCAATACCCGCCAATAGCGCTTAGCGGGCGGAATCATCGCGCCATTAAAGTGGACGCGAAATGCCGGTGTCGGATCGGTAGACAGCCGCTCAAACTCGCCTGCGGTCAGTTGATCGGATAACCCCGTTCGGGCTTGTGCAGATACAGGTTGTTTGGTGCCCCATAAAGCCCCCGGTGGGCGAGGAAAAAGTAAAAAAAGCAGAAGGGCAATCGGCAATCCGGCCAGCATCAGGCCGGCAGCCGCCTTGATGCGTGGCTTGATCAGGCGGATGTTCGGGTTGCTCAAACCAATCCAGGCTGTGACCAAGCCCGCGAACAACCCGAGGGAAATCAAGGCGGTGAATATGCCTTGGTCAAAGAGCAGCAGACTGACGATCAGGAAGAACCCCAACAGCAGCAGCGCGAACTGATCCCGCAGTTGCCGGGTTTCGAGCAGTTTGAGCAGGGCACCGAGCGTCAGCAGTGTGACGCCGGGATCACGCCCCCAAAGGCTATGGTAGGTGAACAGCACCAGCAAGCTGATAACCATGGCCAGCAAAATCAGTAGCGGTTGGGTCGGCAAGGGCCAGCCACGCCATTCGTGCTGCAAGCGCCAGATCAGTCCGAGCAACACTAGGGGTATGGCCCAGATGGGCATATGGGGCAGATGAGCGGTGATGGCGAGGGCAATCACGATACCCAGGGGACGATCCAGGGGCTGTATCTTGTTGTTCATGAAGCGTGGCGTGGGTTGTGCGCGGGGGAAAACAGGGTCAGCGCTTCGAGACAATGCGTGACATGGGTTGAGTCTGCACCGTGTCGATCCGATTCGCCTGGTAGTTTGAGTGTGAACGCACGGTGGTCTGCGGCAAGCGACAGAATCCAGCGTGTTAATTGTTGTAGTCGCATTTCCGTATTGCCGGACAACTGACTGTAATCAAGGATGATTTCATCGTGTATGGCTTCGCTCGAATGCCAGTGCTGGGTAACCAGTTGCCCTGATCGGGCGTAGTGCTTGAATGCGATCCGGCTCAAGGCGTCGCCGGGCACATAGGTTCTGAGGTGGTCGAACTGATCGTCGCCGGATTGCAGCGATACGTCTGCATTTTCCGCATGAGCCGGCAGCACATTAGTTGGCAGGGGTGCTTCACCCACGGGTTTGGGATAAACCCACTGCCAATGCGGTAATGATGCCCAGCGGGTTTCGGCGGTCCATAAACCAATGGGATAGCGGGTGGAAAGGACTACGTCTGGCGTCGCATAGCGGCCGCGGGGCATTGGGGGTAAGGGAAGCTCGACCCGCTCCGTTCGGCCAGCGGTCAGATTCAGCGTGAGGGGCTCTGCTTCACCGTTCTGATTGATGGCTTGGATGTGAATCGACGGGTTGTTGAGGCTGCTTTCAATCTGAACCGGCCATGCGCCTGCTTCGCCATCAAAACGCGGCGGCGGGCTAAGCGGCTGAATTTGGCAGCTTTTGAGGTGGCGGCGGGTCTGCCATGCGCTGTTGCCCATCAGGGCCAGAAGCAGAAAACTGATGAAGAAGACCAGATTATTGCCATAGTTGATCGCCGCGAGCAGCATGGCGATCGACAAGGCGATAAATCCAAAGCCGATCTTGTTGGGTCTTATGCGGATTTTCGCAGTGGTCGCCATCAAACAATCCTTGAAGTTCCTTTAGTCGGTGCCACGGAGTCGATTTCTTGGTCAGTTTGGCCAATCTGATCGTAGTCTATCCGACTGCTCTTTTTTATGGGCTTACTTCATGCCGATGTCATCATGGTTTGCTGTTAAAATTAGGGAGGCGCTGATTTATTCAGCGCCTCCCGTTTGGGGCAGGATGCCCCAACACGAACAAAGACGTAAGTCTTTGATTCGTGAGCGCCATCGCGGGCCTGTACCGCGATGAGCGAGCTGATTTATTCCAAGGATGGAATAAATCAGCATTTACTTAGGGAACCTCTGATTGAATCCTTTGTGGCCGAGACGGGCTTTTGAGGGATGAGTCGCAAGGCGCGGCGCGAAACGGGCTTGCGCCAGCTTAATGCGAAGCAGGCGCAAGCCCGCGTTAATGGTTATTCCATTCGTGAGCGGCGCAACACAGCGGGCTTCCGCCAGCTGCGCGTAAATCGCCCTCAAAAGCCCGTCCCATGCGGGTTGCCGCCCAAAAGCCGCAACACTTCGTTATCGGCCTTGGCATCGTAGCGTAAACTACGACCTGCGGCCTCTGCCTCGTTTTGCGGCTTTTGGATCAGCAACTCGGCGGGCTTCGCCAGCTTCGCGTAGCACGAGGGATTCAATCAGAGGTTCCTTAGGGTTCAAGGCCAGTCGGGACGAGCGATCGTTCGTGCTGAACATATCAGGTAACGGGTTTAAGGAAGGAGTCAGCACATGCGTTGGATTGTAATTGGTAGTCTGGCGTTGGCAATGTACATCGTGTACCTGCTGTCGCCCATTCTGACCCCGTTTCTGGCCGGTGCGGTTCTGGCTTATCTGTTCGATCCTCTGGTTACACGGATGGTCGGCTGGAAAATCAACCGTACATTGGGCACCACGGTGGTCTTTTTCGTCATTATGCTCGTGATGATACTGGCGGTACTGGCGTTGGTGCCTGTGATCATCAATCAGGCCGTCAAACTGGTCACCGTATTTCCGAAACTGCTGTCGATGCTCCAGGATCAGCTGGTTCCCTACCTTAACGCCAAGTTGGGTCTCGATATCAATCTCAATTCGGTGACGCAGCTCACGGTTCAGCATGCGCAGGAAATCGGCACTGTGCTGGCAAAGAGTGCTACCGTCGTGTTCGGCAATGGCAGTGCTGTTGTCCTTTCCATGATGAATCTGATCCTGATCCCCGTGATCGGCTTTTACCTGCTGCGTGACTGGCCGCAATTACTCCAGAAAATACAGGCGCTGATGC
>NZ_JAQTTX010000077.1 GCF_028710545.1 Halothiobacillus sp.
GTGGTGGCGCCCATACTGCGTGCGCATGCCAAGATCCGTGAATAGTTTTACGGACTCGTTATCGGGCATTTTCCCTGGACTTCCCCAGGGCTTATTTTCCGGGTTCATTCATGAAGGATGGGCCCTTGTTCGAGCCCCGTCGGGGCTGATTCAATACAGGCGTTCACGATGAATCGTTATCCGTGGTGGAAAAACCTGCTGATTATCCTGGTGCTTTTACTGGGCATTTTCTTCGCATTACCCAATCTATACGGTGAGAATCCGGCACTGCAAATCTCCAAGCGCAATGCCGTCATGGATCAGGCCGCTGTAGATAAGGCAGTGGCCGCGCTCAAGGCCGCCAATATTCCTGTCAAAAGCGCCCGCCTCGAAGACAAGGACGGCTTGATCCAGTTCAGTTCCACGGACGCGCAGCTCAAGGCGGTCAATGTCGTGCGCGAAGCATTGGGCGAGGATTATCCGGTCGCGCTCAATCTGGCGCCTGCGGCACCGCGCTGGATGCAGGACATGGGTGCCAAGCCGATGTACCTGGGGCTCGATTTGCGCGGCGGTGTGCACTTTTTGATGCAGATTGACATGCAGGCCGCCATCAAGACCGCACTGGAGCGTCGTGTTGACGGTATGCGCGGTGATTTACGCAAAGCCAATATCCGCTATGTGGCCGCCGATGTGGAAAACGGCAATGAAATCGCCCTGCGATTCCCGGATGCCGCGGCACGCGATGCCGCACTCAAATCCATGGCTGGCAACTACCCTGAATTAAAGTTCAACACCGAAGAACGTAACGGTGAACCTTATCTGACGGCGAAATTCACCGACGCTGGCGCAACCGCTGAGCGCAAAGCTGCCGTGGATCAGAACATCACCACCTTGCGCAACCGCGTCAACGAACTGGGTGTAGCCGAACCGCTCATCCAGCAACAGGGCGATGACCGGATCGTGGTCGAGTTGCCCGGCATTCAGGATACGGTTCGCGCCAAGGAAATCATCGGTGCCACCGCCACGCTGGAATTCCGGCTTGTTTCCGGCACACCCACCGACTGGGTCGATGCCGAGCAGAGTGGTCGCGTGCCACCGGATGCCCGGTTGTACCACGAAAAGGATGGCCGCCCGATTCTGCTCAAGCGTCAGGTCATCGTGACCGGCGACCGCATCACCGGCGCCTCGTCCGGCTTTGACCAGCGCTCAGGCTCACCTGCCGTATTCGTGAATCTGGATGGCCAAGGCGCGCGGCGCATGGCCGACATCACCGGTCAGAACATCGGCAAGCAGATGGGCGTGGTGTTCATCGAGCATCGCACCGAAACCAAGATGGTTGATGGCAAGCCTGTCAAAGACAAAAAAGTCATTCAGCAGGTCATCAACGTCGCCACCATTCAGGACCAGCTCGCCAATCGCTTCCAGATTACCGGCCTCGACTCGCCGGAAGAGGCACGTGATCTCGCACTGCTGCTGCGTGCCGGTGCGCTGCGTGCGCCGATGGACATCGTGGAAGAGCGCACCGTCGGCCCGAGCCTGGGTGCGCAGAACATCCAGTCGGGCGTCAATGCGTCGATTTTAGGCTTCGCACTGGTCGCTGCATTCATGCTGATTTACTACCGTGTTTTCGGCGTGACTGCGGTGGTCGCACTTGCAGTCAACCTGATCCTGATCGTCGCTGTGCTCTCGCTGTTGCAGGCCACGCTGACCTTGCCCGGTATTGCGGGGATGGTACTGACGCTGGGTATCGCGGTGGATGCCAACGTGCTGATCAACGAGCGTATCCGCGAAGAACTGCGCAACGGCCTGACGCCCCATGCCGCCATCAAGGCGGGATATGAGCGCGCCTTCGCCACCATTATCGATTCGCACGTTACTACCCTGCTTGCCGCCATCGTGCTGTTTGCCCTGGGTGCGGGCGCGGTGAAAGGGTTTGCCGTCACGCTGACCATCGGGATTCTGGCCTCGCTCTTTACCGCGATCATGGTGACGCGCGCGCTGGTGAATCTGATTTACGGTCGCCGCGTACGCCTGACCAAGATATCCATTTAATGGCCTCAAAATACGAGAACAGTGATGTTTAACCTATTCCCCTACAACGCCAAGTTCGATTTTTTCGGCAAGCGCAAATACGCCTACATCATCTCTGCCCTGTTGCTGATCGCTTCCATCGTGTCGCTATCGACGCGGGGCATCAATCTGGGGCTGGATTTCACCGGCGGGGTTGTGCTCGAAGTCGGCTATTCAAAAGCGGCTGACCTGGATGCCATCCGTGCCGATTTGAAGAAAAATGACTTCAAGGAAGCCGTGGTGCAATATTTCGGCTCCAGTGAAACGGTGATGATTCGCCTACCGCCCGCCAAGGGGCAGAACCAGAATCAACTCGCCGATCATGTGTTGTCTGTACTCAAGAAACAGGATGCGGGTGCGACCATGCGCCGGGTTGAATTTGTCGGCCCGGCTGTGGGCAAGGAGCTCTTCAACTCCGGCGGTCTGGCCATGATCGTGGTGCTAAGCGGCCTGCTGATTTTCGTGAGCCTGCGCTATCAGCTCAAAATGGCGACCGGTGCAGTGCTGACCTTGAGCCACGATTTGATCATGGTGTTTGGCTTTATCAGCGTCACCGGCATCGAGTTCAATCTCACCGTACTGGCCGCCTATCTGGCGCTCGCCGGTTACTCGATCAACGACATGATCGTGGTGTTCGACCGGATGCGGGAAAATTTCCGCAAAATTCGCAAAGGAACCGAAATCGAAATCATGAACGCCTCGGTCAACCAGACCATGTCCCGTACCGTGATTACGGCCACGACGACCTTTTTATCCGTACTATCGCTGTATATCTTCGGTGGCGAGGCCCTGCGCGGCTTTGCGGAAACGTTGCTGGTCGGCATCGTGCTTGGCACCTTCTCCTCGATCTATGTCGCCTCCAGCCTGTCGCTGGATTTGGGCTTAAAGCGCAAGGATCTCCTGAAATTGACCGACAAGGAAAAGCTGGTCGATACCGCACCCTGAGCTTTCACCGAACCAACAAAAAAGCCAGGCATTTGCCTGGCTTTTTTCATGCTGACCACGAGTCACGGTGGACAGCGTTGACCCCTATCAGAGCAGACTTTGAGAAATCGCCTTGAGCATGGCGTGGGTGATCTTCGGGTTGGCTGCAATCAGATTGCCATTGGTCATGAATTCTTCCTTGCCGGAAAAATCCACCACCACACCACCGGCCTCGCGCACCATCAACACGCCTGCGGCAATATCCCAGGGGCGCAGATCGAACTCCCAATAGCCATCCAGGCGCCCCGCGGCGACATAGGCCAAATCAAGCGCGGCCGAACCCGCGCGGCGAATCCCGGCCAATGGGCCATGCAGCGCGCGGAAGGTTTTAAGATAAGTTTCCAGATCCTGTTCGGGACGGAAGGGGAACCCCGTACCCAACAACGCCCCTTCGAGATTGCGCAGCCCTGCCACCCGAATACGTCGATTGTTCAAAAACGCACCGCCACCGCGCTCGGCCGTGTACAGCTCCAGATTGCTGGGGTTATAAATCACCCCCAACTCGATACGCCCCTGGTATTCCAGGGCGATCGAAACGGAATAATGCGGCAGGCCGTGCAGGAAGTTGGTCGTGCCATCCAGCGGATCAATGATCCAGCGATAGGCACTGTCGGCCTGACCGGAATCGCCCGATTCCTCGCCGAGAAACTGGTGGTCGGGATAAGCGCGTTTGAGGATGTCGATAATCGCGTGTTCCGCCTGACGATCGACCTCACTCACAAAATCGTTGCGTTGCTTGCTCTCGATAGTGAGATCGGCAACATGATCGGTAGCGCGGGAAATCACGGTTCCGGCAGCACGAGCGGCACGCACCGCCATAGTCAGCATAGGATGGGGCATAATGTTCAGTCAGTTCGGTCAAAGTGAGCAGCCCAAGCGGCAGCAGAAAATTCAGAACTGCGCATTATACCCGTGAAAAGGGACACACTTCGGAAAAATTATCGACCTATGACGTCATCGTCCGCTATCCACCACGCCTCATCACCAGACGCGCGCGCCGACCGCATTCAAATCGTCTTGTGCGGCACTTCACATACGGGCAACCTCGGCGCCGTCGCCCGCGCCATGAAGAACATGGGCTTGCACCGGCTGGTTCTGGTTTCCCCCAAAGCGACCATCGATGATCAGGCGCTGGCCACGGCAAAACACGCCGCAGACATCCTGAACACGGCAAGACAAGTGGACAACCTGCCCGCCGCACTCGCCGATTCGGTGGAAGTCTGGGCCACAACAGCCCGCCCGCGCGATCTGCACCTGCCCGTCTTATCGGCCCGCGCCGCCGCCGAAGTCATCGCCGCCACCACATCGACCGGGATGATCAGTATCGTCTTCGGGGCGGAGCGCACGGGGCTGACCAATCAGGAGCTCTCATGGGCGCAACGGATCATAGAAATACCCGCCAACCCGGACTACCCTGTATTGAACCTCGGGCAAGCCGTTCAAATCGTCGCCTACGAGTGGCGCATGGCGCATGAAACAGCCAGAAGTTCGCCCCAGCCCGAAATCGAAAATACCGACCCGGCCACCTCGGCACAATGGGCCGCATTCGAGCAACGATTGACCGAACAGCTCGACCGTACATCGTTCTTTCATCGCACCGGCAGCGCCGCAAAGGATATTGCCGCCAACCGGGAGCGACTCATGGGCCGCCTGCGCGTGCTGTGCCGCCGGGCAAACCCGACCCGAAACGAACTTGCCGTGATGCAGGGCATGCTGCGCGCCCTGACGGAATCGACGACACCCCAATCAGGAGCGAACACATGACACTTTGGCAGCGTTTTCGCGAGGACATCGACAGCGTATTCGAACGCGACCCGGCCGCGCGCAGCCGCTGGGAAATCGCGCTCTGCTACCCCGGTATCCACGCGATCTGGTGGCACCGATTGGCGCATCGGCTCTGGAACTGGCGACTTCGCCTGTTGGCGCGGATTGTCGCCAATATCGCGCGCTGGCTGACCGGCATTGAAATCCACCCCGCGGCCAAGATAGGCCGGCGGTTTTTCATCGATCACGGCATGGGTGTCGTCATCGGCGAAACGGCTGAAATCGGCGACGACTGCACCCTCTACCACGGCGTCACCTTGGGCGGCACGCAATGGGAAGCCGGCAAACGCCACCCGACCCTCGGCAACGGCGTGGTCGTCGGGGCGGGCGCCAAAGTGCTCGGGCCCATCACGCTGGGTGATGGCGTCCGCGTCGGCAGCAACGCCGTCTTGCTGAAAGACGCACCGGCCGGCGCCACCCTGGTCGGCATTCCCGCCCGCATCGTGGGCCAACGACCGCAGATTACCGAACGACAAGCCCGCATCGCCGAACGCCTGGGTTTCGATGCCTATGGCGTGGCGCAGGATATGCCCGATCCCGTGGCTGAAGTGATCGATCGCCTGCTCAGTCATGTGCAAGCCGCGGACGAACGCGCCAATCTTCTTGCCGGTCGTATTCGCGAATTACAAATACATGTCGGCATACAAACAGATGGCACCGCAACCGCTGAAGAGCCTCCCTTACCTAGTCTGGCTGGATGCCATCTGACGGAAGGAACCGGAGCGATCGGTTGCCCGCCCGCCACGGATGAAGATCCGCTCCCACAAAAGCCGAAATAAGTGCCCTGAAAGCCAACCGCGCCCCATCGATAGAGATCATCGGCAACCGCAATGTGCGATATTTGGTGCTTGTGTTCGCGGACAACTTAACCAAGAATTAATCAGGGGAATTGCCGAACTTACCAATCCTTGCGATCTTGGGCAGACGGACCGCAAGACTCGAGCGCAGAACTCGAGCATAAACCTTGGCATAAAATCCAAGTATGAAGCCTGAGCGCAACACATAGGACAAAAACATGAGACTGACCACCAAAGGCCGCTACGCAGTAACCGCGATGCTCGATCTGGCACTGCACGATCACGGCGACCCCACAGCACTGGCCGATATCGCGGACCGCCAGGAGCTCTCTCTCTCGTACCTTGAGCAACTGTTCGCGCAATTACGCCGGGCCGGGCTGGTCAAAAGCGTACGCGGCCCGGGCGGCGGCTATCAGCTCACGCGTCCTTCAACCGAAATCAATGTGGCAGAAATCGTCATCGCAGTGGATGAAGATGTGGATGTCACCCGTTGCGGGGGCCGTGGCGATTGCCAGAATGGCCACAAATGCCTGGCGCACGATTTATGGATGGGTCTGTCGGAACAGATTCGCGACTTTTTGACCGGCATCCATCTCGCCGACCTTCTAAACAACCCAGATCTGATCGGCGTCGCCATGCAGCAGGACCGTGCACTGCATGAATCGCGCGAACGCGATGGGGCCGGGCACCTTCGCGGCGCTGGCCTGCGACACAAGGGTTAAACCCGCACCGTTGCCTTTTATTTTGACCGGGCACTGGCCCGGTCATGGATTGTTGCCGCGCTTGGCGGTAAACTCTTGCCTCCTTGATTTTCTGTCATTTTTTCCATTTAACTTGTAACTTTCCCCAGGAGAAACCTTGTGGCCGTAGAACGCACCCTGTCGATTATCAAACCCGATGCCGTCGCTAAAAATGTGATCGGCAAAATCATCAGCCGTTTCGAAGACGCTGGCCTGGCTGTTGTAGCCGCGCGCATGATGCAACTTTCCCGCGAGCAGGCAGAAGGCTTCTACGCGGTTCACCGTGAGCGTCCCTTCTTCGGCGAACTGGTCAGCTTCATGATTTCCGGCCCGGTATTCGTACAGGTTCTCGAAGGCGAGAACGCCATTGCCAGGAACCGCGACCTGATGGGCGCGACCGATCCGAAGAAAGCGCCCCCCGGTACGATTCGTGCCGATTTCGCCGATTCCATCGATGCCAATGCCGTTCATGGCTCAGACAGCGCCGAGAACGCCGCGATTGAAATCGATTACTTCTTCAAGCCCGAAGAAGTCACCGCTCGTCGTTAATCGCAAAGCGCAAGGTCTGCCCGTGCCTCATATACCCTCCGCGACCGATTTGAACGCTACCGCGACCAAGCCGGAACGAAGTAACAAAATCAATCTGCTTGGGCTCACGCCTCAGCAATTGAAGGACTGGTTCGTCGAACTGGGCGAAAAGCCCTTTCGCGCCACCCAGCTCCTCAAATGGGTACACCAGCGGCGGGTAGACAGCTTTGACGATATGACGGATCTGGCCAAGAGCCTGCGCGACAAGCTCAAGGATCTGGCCTGCATCCGCGCACCGGCCATTCGCCTGGATCAACAATCGGGCGATGGCACACGCAAATTTTTGCTTGAATTGGATGGCGGCGGCTCAGTCGAGATGGTGTACATCCCGGAAGACGACCGCGCCACCTTATGCATTTCCTCACAGGTCGGCTGTTCGCTGGCCTGCACGTTCTGCTCCACGGGCCGACAAGGGTTCAACCGAAACCTCACTACGGCTGAAATCGTCGGTCAGCTCTGGCTCGCGGAACGAATGATCGACCGGGCGGTCAACCACAATCGCGCCATCAGTAATGTCGTATTCATGGGCATGGGCGAGCCCCTGCTCAACTTCGAATCGGTGGTTGATGCGGCCACGATCATGCTCGACGACAACGCCTATGGCCTGTCGCGGCGACGGGTGACGATCTCCACTTCGGGTATCATCC